>JAYSZD010000376.1:0-11521 GCA_043738185.1 Hymenobacter sp.
TTATTTCAAAACGCATCTTGGCCAGGGCCTCGGCCAGGGTGGCGGTGGTGTCCATCTCGGCCTTGAGCAGGTGCAGCGCCAGGCGCAGGGCCGTTTTGCGGCCAATGCCGGGCAGGCGGGCCAGCTCGCCCACTGCGTTTTCAATCAGTTTAGAGGGAAACTCCATTCAAAAAATGTGAGAATGTGCTGAATGTAGAAATATGCGAAATGAATAGGAACAGCTGAGAATTCAACACATTTCCACATTCAGTACATCTCCACATCAAGTGACGTCGGCCGCAATGCCCCGGTCGTGGATGGCGGTGCACAGGGGCTCCAGCTCCTCGTAAGTGCCAATCTTGACGGCACATTTGCCCTTGTAATGAATGAGCAGGGTGCATTGCTCGGCCTGCTCGGGCTGGTGGCCACACACGTCCATCAGGGTTTTGATGACGTGGTCGAAGGTGTTGACCTCGTCGTTGTACACCACAAGGTTGCGTAGCGCTGCCTCTTCCTCAAGCAGCAGTACCTCCTCATCATAATCAATTTGCGGGCGGGTATTCATGGGTCAAATTTACGCAGAAATGGCCGTTTGGGGCGGCTGATACTAACTCCAAAAAGCGCCAATTCGTTTCGTACGCGCCACTTGTTTTTGGACCGCGCCCGCCGGGGCCGCGCCGGCCGGCAAACCGGGCGCGTGGGCCTTATATTTCGAACCTAAACTGCCTGCGGCATTTTCTTAGCCGCTTCTGGCCCGTCCTTTATGGTAGCCTGCCGGGGTGCGTGCCTGGGCAGCATTTCTGAATTTTCATGCCCGTTCCGTCCTCCGATTTTAAAAAAGCCCTCAAGCGCCTGTCCGAAAGCGAAAAGGAAGCCCTGCTGCTGCGGGCCGTGCGCCGCGACGCCGAGCTGTACGAAACCTTCCGCTACGAACTGCTGGCCGACGTGACGCTGGCGCAGATTCAGGAAGAAGCGGCCGACCGCATTCACGAGACCTTTAACCTGGCCGTGTCCGGCCGCCTGCTCAACCGCAGCCTCGTGAAAGCCCTGCGGGCCAGCGTGCAGGAAGCCGCCCGCGCCCGCCGCGTCACCAAAAGCAAGCAGCTCGAAATTGACCTGCTGCTCTACCTTCTGCGGCTGTGCATCGATAATTATTCGGGCCAGTTCGACAGCGTGTACGACGGTTTTTTCAACGCCACGGCCCGGCTGGCCGCCCGCCTTCCCGCCCTCATTCTTAAGAGCCTGCACGAAGACCTCTGGGTGGAATACCAGCCGGAGCTGAACGAGCTGCTAAGCGAGCTGCACAAGCGCAGTAAAAGCCGCCACCTCAAATTCGAGCTACCCCGAAGCTTCGCCGTACCGGAATAAACCAAAAAAGCCCACCGAAACCGGTGGGCTTTTTTTCTTGAAACAGCGCGGGCTAGGCTAACGAAAGACTACCCCGCAAACCTGCCGACGCCTTACGCCTTTTTGGCGATGACGTTGAAGGTCAGGTCGAAGTTGTCGTAGATGGCTTTGTCGCCGAGGCTCTCGAAGAACGACTTCGAGCCGTACTTCAGGCCGAATTTGGTGCGGTCGATGGTCATTTTGCCGGTTGCGGCGGCCACGCCGTCTTTCACGCCCACTTTGGCGGGGAAGGACAGGCGCTGCGTCACCCCTTTAATGGTCATATCGCCGGTGATGGTGGCGTTGTTGGCATCCTTGGCGGCACCTTTGATGGGGGCCACACTCACGATTTTGAAGGTCGAAGTAGGGTTTTTCTCCACGCCGAAAAAGTCGTCGCTGCTCATGTGGCCCACAAATTTACCCTGGCTTTCGGCATCGGTAATGTCGGTGGCCTTCATAGTCTTCATGTTCACGGTTACGGTACCGCCCACTATGGCGTTTCCTTTCACCAGCAGCTCACCGTCGGCGAAGTCCATGGTGCCATTGTGGCCGTGGGTCACGGCTTTGCCCTCCCAGCCCAGGGTGCTCAGCTGCGGCTGCAATTTGTAGGCGGGCGCGTTGGCCGCCATCTTGGTGCTGTTCATTTTTTGTGCCGAAGCAACGGGAGCGGTGCCCAATACGGCAACGGCGAACAGAGCGGGCAACAGGAATTTTTTCATCTGAAAAAGAAATTAAAAAATGTAAGTACTAAACAAGAATGAATTGAGCGTCCAAAGCAGCAGCGCGGTGCTGCTGGACAAAAATGAAAATCGCAGGCTAGCCTTCGTCCCGAATTTTATCAAGCAGGGTATTCAACTGATAGGCATCCTCCGCGCTGAGGCGGCTGATGCCCTCGCACCGCGCAGTGCCGGATTCCTCAATGCGCTGTAGCAAATCCAGGCCCGCTTTGGTGATGCGGATGTCAACGGCGCGGCGGTTGGCGGGGCACACGGTACGCGTCACCAGTTCCTTTTCTTCCAGCCGGTCCACGATGCGGGAGGCGTTGCTCGTTTTGTCCAGCATCCGGTCAATGAGCAGCGCCACCGTGGCCGGCAGCGGGTGCTGCCCGCGCAAAATGCGCAGCAGATTGTATTGGGGCAACGTCAGGCCAAAGGGTTTGAATGCGGCCGCCTGGCGCAGTTCCAGCCACCCCGCCGTGTACACTAAGTTGATGTACGCCTTCTGGTACTCGTCCTGAAACAGCGGTTGTTTGATTTCGTCTTCGATGCGCATAGCGGGAGGTAGAATGGAATGCAAATTTATGTAGGTACATTTAATGTTGCAACATTATTCCGCTTAATTTTAAAAAAAATTCTGACCATCGGGCTGCAACGTTCACCTAATCCGTAATCAGCCGTATTGTCGCAAACTCAACAATCACTCCAACGCTATGTTCCGCCTCCTTTTCGTACTCCTTGCCGCTGGTTGCCTGGCTACGGCCCCCCGTTTCGTGGCTGCCCAGGCCGGCGGCTTCCCCGTGCAAACCACCGAGCGCACCCAATTCGTGTTTCTGGATGGGGAAGTAGTGCGGCGCGACGGCGACAAAGTAACGCCCCTGACGAAAAACGTAAAGCTCAGCAGCGGCGTGAAAATCAACTACAAAAACGGCATTGTGGAAATGCCCGCTGACGATATTAACCCCGCCGGCAAAAAAATAACCCTGCGCGAAGGCGACTACGTACGGGCCGACGGCGGCGTCGTGTTTGCCACGCCCGGCAGCGCATCATCGGCCCAGGGCAAAACGCCTATTGGCACCAACGGCAAATTTGAACCCTACATCCAGCGCGGCGAGGGCTTTGCCGACCCGGCCATGCACATTTCGCTGCTCAACCAAAAAATCGACCTTCTGACCCAGAAAGTCAACATCCTGAGCCAGAGTCGTTCCGACTCACCCGATACCAAAGCCATCGACGCGCAGCTGGAGCAGCTCAATCTCAAGCTTAACGCGCCGCGGTAGGGTCCGGGCCGGGGCGCAGGAACACCCGCCCGGCCTCCTCCCCCACCAGCCCGAATGGTTCGTCCTTCACAATCAGGAAGCCATCGAGGTCGTGCACATCGGCCAGCGCGCTCACCTGCATTGCGGCCGCGATGCCCACGCTCGACTCCACCATGCAGCCGAGCATGGGAATCAGGCCGTGGGCTCTGGTTTGGCGCAGCAGCGCAATTCCCTGCCGGAAGCCGCCGGCTTTCATCAGCTTCACGTTCACGCCGTGGAACTGCCGGGCAATGTCCGCAAAATCGGCCGTGTCCGTCACCGACTCGTCGGCCAGTAGCGGCACGGTGCTGCGGGGCCGCAGGTAGCGGTAGCCGTCGGCCTGGGTGGCGGGCAGAGGCTGTTCCAATAGTTTCATGTTCAAGCCGGGCACAGCAGCGGCCTGCTCCAGAAACCGGATTACGCCATCGGCATCGGCCCATGCTTCGTTGCCGTCTACTAATAAGGAGTGGCCGGGCAGGGCTTGGGCCACGGCTTTCAGCAGGTCAAGGCCTTCGGCCTGGTTCACTTTTATTTTGAGCAGCTCAAAGCGTGCGGCCCGCTGCTGCTGCAGGAAACCAGCCACCTCGCCCGGCGCCATGATGGGCAGAGTGAAAGCCGTGGGCACCCGCTGAGCGGGGGCCGGCACCCCCAGCCATTGCCAGGCCGGCTGCCGGGCGCAAGCGGCCAGCCAGTTGACCAGAGCCGCCTCCAGGGCAAAGCTCAAGGCGTGCGCCACGGGCTGCGCGGTCAGCAAAGCATCCAGTTCGGGCAAGGAGTCCACGGCGGCCAGCCCGTGCGCCTGCAAGGCCTCGAACTGGGTTTGGAGCAGTTCCGGGGATTCGCCGTAGCGCACGTTAGGCGCGGCCTCGCCGGTGCCAGCCTGGCCCTGGCCGCTCACGCGCAGCAGCAGATTGGTTTTGGTAGTAGAAGCATTACGGGAGATTTTCCAGACGTAATTCAGGTGCAGCGCGCGCGAGGTCAGGGTCCAGCTGGGCATGGGAAGTAAAGAGGGAACCAAGCCCGAAGATGCTGCCAAAAATACAAATACCCGCCCGATGGTCACCGCCCGGTTTGATTGGTTTACCTCCCCAAATCAGTGGTTCATCTAAATCCCCTGTCAATACTGACGAGGACTACTATCTTCGTTTAGTAATGCTTAACCTTGACTTTGGCGCATTTCATTGGCAATGCTCGTTTTTTATCACTTTCTGCAAAAAATAATGACTAAACCTTTGTTGACTTCGCTCTTTTTGAGTGTTGTACTCCTCGTTGGCCTGCCCCAGCAAGCCCAGGCCCAGGCCCCGGCTACTGGTTCCATTCCCTGGTTTACGGTACAGAACCGTACTATCGTGGTGCAGAACGGTCCTAACAGCAAACCGCTCAACAAAGACGTTACCCTGCCCAACGGCAGCCAGATTGAATACCGCACCCAATCGTTGCGGCTCGCCGATGGCTCGCGCGTGGCGTTACAGGACGGCGACATGGTAAGCTTGAACGGCGAATTTGTCCGCAAAGGGGGAGAAGCCGCACCGAACCCCGCGCCGACAAAGGCCGTGGTGGCGACGCCGGTAGCCGCCCCGTCGGTGGCACCCGTAGCCGCTGCGCCAATTGCCCCTGCCGCGACCCCAGCAGCTTTTCTTTACCAGCCGACGGCCCCCGTCAACGGTAAGCTGAAAGGCGTAGTGGAACTGGGAGCCAGCGGCTTCAACATGTTTATCATCCGCATCGACGCCAAGCGAAACTGGAAGCTGGAAAAATCAGAGTTCGGCAATAGCTTGGTGATGGAAAACATGGCCACGGAGGAAGACATCCGCAAGGGCCTGAAGGAGTACATCGGCAAGATGCTCGATTTTGGCGTGGCCGGCCGGGATATTCATTTCGTGGTGAGTTCCGGGGCTTCTTTGGCCAATGTTACTCGCCGCATCGTGAAGTCGCTGGAGGCGCTCAAATTCAAGGTCAACACCGTGACGCCGGAACGCGAAGGCGTACTGGGCCTGCAGGCTGCTCTACCCAAAGGATATGCCGACAAAGCTTTCGTGGTTGACATGGGCTCGGGAAACACCAAAATTTCGTGGATGGACGGCAGTCAGCCCCGCACCAACAGTACCCACGGAGCCAAGTACTACGAGCAGGGCCTGGAAGACGCCGCCGTGGCGACCGACGTAAAAGCCAAGGCCGGCCGGGTGCCGATGGGCCTCACCAAAACCTGCTTTATTATCGGCGGTGTGCCCTACGAGCTGGCCAAAACTGTGCGCCAAGGCGATGAGCCGTACACCACCCTGCTCGGCCCCAATGCCTACCCGCAGCTAAACGGTGCCAAAATAAAGGCGGGACTAAACATCTACCAGGCCGTGGCCTCGGCTACCGGATGCACGCAGTTCGTATTCGGCTACGACACCAACTTTACCATCGGCTACTTGCTTAGCTTGCCCTAGCGGGTTGGGCTGAATGCGACTTTGTAAGCTTCCCGTAAGCCCCGTGCCAGCTGCGCACGGGGCTTTTTGGGTCTGTCTCGATTTGGGATTTGGCGGCATCCGACGGGTTTCCGGCTGGATAATGCCGTTCTTTAGGCCCTCATTCCATTCCACGGCCTTTTTTGTTGCATGACGAAATCTCGCTTACTCCTCGTTGCAGTTGTCTTCGTACTAATTGCCCTTGTCCTCACAATACTGAACGCCAATAACTTACTGGCGTTACCCGACTCTGTGCCCGTGGCAGCCCGATGGCTGGCCCTGGCAGCGCTGGCCGTCGTGGTGGCCCCGCGGCGCTCGCTCACGCTCTGGATTGTGTACAGCATGTTCGTGGGCATCGAACTGGGCCACGATGCCCCGGAAGTAGCTATGAACTTTAAAGTGCTGAGCGACGCCTTTTTACGCCTGGTAAAAACCATCATCGCGCCCTTGGTTTTTGCGACGCTGGTAGTGGGCATTGCCGGCCACGCCGACCTTAAGCAGGTCGGGCGCATGGGCCTCAAGGCCCTGGTTTACTTCGAGGTCGTAACCACATTTGCACTATTCATTGGCCTGGCGGCCATCAACCTCACCAAAGCGGGCGTGGGCATCAGCCAGGTTGGCGTGAAGGAAGAGCAGCTGGCCGCAGTAGCTCCGCAAACGGCAGCGGATATCATCCTACACATTTTCCCCGAGAACATTGCCAAATCCGTGGCCGAAGGCCAGGTGCTACAGGTTGTTATTTTCGCCATTCTGTTCGCCATCGGCCTGGCCCTCACCCCCGAGCGGCCCCGCCGTGTGATGCTGGAAATCTGCGAAAGCCTATCGGAAGTAATGTTCAAATTCACCAACGTGGTGATGTTTTTTGCGCCGTTGGGCGTAGGCGGGGCCCTGGCCTACACGGTGGGAAAGATGGGTTTTGCGCCCTTGTTCAACGCGCTGCAGCTGCTCCTGACCCTCTACGGGGCGCTCATTGCCTTTGCTCTGCTCGTGCTGCTGCCCGTGGCGTTGATTGCCCGCATTCCCCTGCGCCGCTTCCTGGCCGCCGTGGCCGAGCCGGTGAGCATTGCCTTTGCCACTACGTCGTCGGAAGCTGCCCTGCCGCGGGCCATGGAAGCCATGGAAGGCATTGGTGTGCCGCGGCGCATTGTGGCCTTCGTGATGCCCACGGGCTACTCCTTCAACCTGGACGGCACCACGCTTTACCTGTCGCTGGCCGCCGTGTTTGTGGCCCAGGCTGCCGGCGTACCCCTCACCTTTGGGCAGCAGCTGCTCATGGTATTCACCCTGATGCTGACCAGCAAAGGCGTGGCCGGCGTGCCGCGGGCCTCGCTGGTTATCCTGCTGGCCACGGTGGCTTCGTTCAACCTGCCCTCCTGGCCGGTATTCATCATTCTGGGCATCGACGCGCTGATGGACATGGCCCGCACGGCCGTGAACGTGTTGGGCAACTGCCTGGCATCGGCGGTGGTGGCCCGCTGGGAAGGCGAGTTTATTGACGACTATCAGGGCCCCGACCCCACCGAAACCCCCACGGAACAATTGGCCGGCAGCGCGCACTAGTAGTGCCATCACTCTATTCTGATATTAATTAACGTTGAACGGCATTCTTTTCCCGTTTAGAGGGTATTTCATGCACATCGCCGAAAAAAATGGTGGGTGCCAACCTACTTGACTAACTTAGCTTCTGACGGCGGCTAAAATCAAAGACTTTGGTACCCTTTACACATTTTATTCGATTTTTCTCTCATTATTACTGCATTACATCCATGAAACCTTCTCGTCTTCTTGCCTTACTGGTTTTGGCCCCCGGCCTGCTTTTGGCTCCCGCCTGCGTGTCAGTAAAGTCTATGATGAAAGGGCCGCCGGCAGCCGCTATATCCAACCGGCTGCCGGCGCTGGAAATCCTGGCTGACCAGGGCCCTCTGGCGATGAACGACGGCGCCCTGCCTGAAGACCCGCTTAAACTTTTTCAACAGGAGTGCCGCGTGAACCTGACGGAGCCCACCGATACGGCCACGTTTGGCTATGCCAAGCTGGTGGTGCGCAAGGTGCGCACCGTCCGCTCAGGCCGGGGCATTCAGGGCATTCAGGTGCTCATGTTTATGGTACCGGCCATCATGGGTATTCCCCTGGAATGGTACAGAACCACGCTGCAGGCCGAAGTGCAGGTGAGCGATGCCGCCGGCAACCTGCTGGGCTCGTACGTGGGCAACGGCACCTCGGCGGTGAAAGTGGCCATGTACCACGGCTATTCGCAAACCACCGCTCCACGCCTGGCTGATGTAATTGCCCTGCGCGGGGCCATGGCCCAGATTCGGCCGCAGCTCGATTCGGCTACGGCCCGCCTGCGGCCGCTGCTGCTGGCGGGCGGCACCGTGGAAAACCCCACGCTGCCGTCGTCGGCCGGGGCTACCGGCAGCCGGTAGGCAAGCTTTCCGTTGGCGCGGCACGCGCAACATTCGTAGAGGCCCGTAGCGCCCTGCCCCACCCCGGTGAGGTGGGTGTTGCGGGCCTTACCTTTATTCCTGCTAAACAGCCAGCCAGAATCAGTCAAATCATGGCTTGGATTCAAGGCGCTGAACATAAACAAGAAAGCTGACAGCCACTAGCTTATTACCTATGACAAACTTCCTGTCTATCCGGCTGGCGGCCGTTTTTTGCCTGAGCCTGCTGCTCGGTGGCTGCTGTGCCAATGATGTGTGCGACTGCCAGGACGACCAAGCCGACGCCGTGAAGCTAAGCTTCTCCCCAGCCTTTGGGTCCGCCGACCTCGACACCATTCGCATCCTGCGCTCGCCGCTACCTTACATCCGCACCAACAAAGTGGAAACGGTAACCCTTATTCGGACGGCGGCCCAGCTCAGCGACAGCATCCTACTGAATAACACGACACCGTTTACGACGGTTGGCGCAACCAAGCTCAACGGCTACCGGTACGAAGTTCAATACCTCGTGCAGCAGCCGGGGGCCAAGCCGGTTCCCATCACCGTATTGGTAATTGATAGCGTCCGGCTGCGCGGCCAGCTGGTGGGCGACGGATGCTGCACCTGCTACACCAACGCCGAAAAAACGGCTTACGTCACGCGGCCCAAACGTGCTGGCGCCGGCACCGACAGCACATTCGTGGTCGATTTGAAACAAGTATCCACACCCGCAATCCCGGTCACTAAGTAGCCGGGCCGAAAGCGACGCCCGTATAGTGCTGGCCGCGCTGCAACTGGCTGGCCGGAAATCCGTGTTTTTCTCTCCCTTATGCCTGCCAAAAACCTTTCCCCGGTATCGCCTGTAGTGTCCGCCTCCTCCACTACAGAACCCACTGCGAACTTTCCTTTTCGCTCCACGCTCAGCCTGGAGCCGTTGATAGCGTACTGGCGCGAGCGTGAGCAGGCCAGCAACCCCGGCGTGGCCCTGTTGGCCCGCGCCATTGGCGAGCAGGTGGCGGCTCAGCCCTGGTGCCGTGGGCTGCTCACGGACTACACGGACCTGGATAGCAACTGTGACCTGATTGAAACCCTGATGCTGGCCGTGTTTCCGCCCGCTTCCGCTGGCAACGACATCAGCGGGGCCATCGGCCCGTTTCAGCGGCGCAGCTTCTATTCTACCGAGCCTTTCCGGGCGGTGATGCTCAACAAGGACCGCACCATCAAGCAGCCGCTGAACTTCGACCTGGTGGCCACCGAAAAGCAAATGGGCCTGATGGCCTACCACCTATTACTGCACCGGGTGTACGGGGCCGAGCTGCCCTCGCTGGGCACCATTATTTTCACGGTGCCCGACTACCAGATTGGCCTTTACCGGCACTACGGCATTGATTTGAACTCCGACTTTGTGACGGTGCGGGTGGTGGGCGAGCGGCCACCGCTTTCGGCCGAGAACATGGACTCGCTTATTCACAACCGGCACCGCATCGAGCTGTGGGAAGAGCTGCTGCCCGCGCACAACTTCGAGCTGGAAGGCTTCAACATCATGCGCCTGGTGGATGTGACGGACCAGGAAATTCTGTCGGAATTGAAATACGACCTGCTGGAACGGGACGTGCTGCAAACGCCGGCCCGGTTCGAGCAGATTCAGGAGAAGCTACGGGTGCTGTTTGCGCAGCCGGCGTTGCAGCTGGGCATTGCGGCTTACGACGAAAAGAAGCGGTCCTTCGTGGATTTCGGCCGCAAAATCAACCACAGCTTTCTCACCAAGCAGGTGCAGCACCAATCGGCCGACAGCAGTTTCCGGCAGATTTACGACCGCCTCCTGCGCGAGCGGCAGCCACTGGTGCTTAAAAACGTGGCCACTTCCGATATTCCGGAGGACCTGCGCGACCAGATAGTGGCGCTGGGCATCAATTCTGCCATCCTGGCCCTGCTCCCCTACGGCAACGACACAGTGGGCTTGCTGGAACTGGGCACGCCGCAGGTCAACGGCCTCGACGAGTTCGAGCTCGACAAGGTAGCGCAGTTTCTGCCTCTGTTTGCCGTGGCCGTGAAGCGCAACGCCGAAGACCTGCAAACCCGCGTGCACGCCATCATCCGGGAGAAGTTCACGGCCATCCACCCCACCATGGAGTGGCGCTTCATGGATGCGGCCCGCAACCTGCTGGCGAAGATGGAAGCCGGCAACCGCACGGCTGAGATGGAGGCCATCGTGTTCGAGGACGTGTACCCGCTGCACGGCTCCTGCGACATCCGGAGCAGCAGCACGGCGCGCAACGAAGCCATTCAGGGCGACTTGGTGGAGCACCTTACCTTGGCCAACAAGGTGCTGAAAAAGGCTTCTGAGTACCAGCAATTGCCTATTCTGGACGAGCTGAAGTTTTACGTGACCAAGAATTTGAAGCGCCTGCGCGACGGCTTGCTCAGCGGCGACGAGGCCAATATCTACGACTCTCTGAGCCGCGAAGTGGAGCCGCTGTTCGAATACCTGGCCACCCACAACCCGGAGCTACGCTCGATTACGGCCAATTACTGGTCCAACATCGACCCCAAGCTGGGCATATTGTATAAGCGCCGGAAGGACTTCGAAACCAGCGTCACCATGCTCAACGACGCCGTGAGCGACTTTCTGGACGAGGAAGAAGACAAGGCGCAAAGTATGTTTCCGCATTACTTCGAGCGCTACAATACCGACGGCGTGGAGTACAATATTTTCGTGGGCGGTGCACTGGTTCAGGACAAGCCCTTCGACCTGGTTTTCCTGAAAAACCTGCGCCTGTGGCAGCTCCTGACCATGGTTGAAATCACGCGCCGCACCGCCGCGCTTAAGGAGCAGCTCCCCGTAAAGCTCGAAACCACGCAGCTCATCCTCATTCACGGGCAGTCGCTTAGCATCCGTTTCCGGCAGGACGAGCGGCAGTTCGACGTGGACGGCACTTACAACATTCGCTACGAAATTATTAAGAAGCGTATCGACAAAGCCACCGTCGTTGGCACGGGTGAACGGCTGACGCAGCCTGGCACCATTGCTCTGGTTTATGCCCAAAGCCGCGAAGCCGTGGAATACTACGAATACATCGATTACCTCCAGGACCGGAACTTGCTCGAAGAGGGCGTAGAGGAGCTGGGCCTGGAAGAGCTGCAAGGTGTAAAAGGCCTGTTGGCCCTCCGGGTGCGCGTGAAGCTGTAGCTCGTTGGTAATTACTGGTTGTTAGTTGGTAAATTCACTAACAAGCGACAACCAGTAACTACTCCTCGTTCAGCAG
>JAYSZD010000377.1:0-4254 GCA_043738185.1 Hymenobacter sp.
GCGTCCTTGGGGGCCAGGTTGCCCAGCACGGTGAGCACCGACTGGCCGTCGCGGGCTACGTCCAGGTTCAGGTTCAGCTTGCTGGTGGTATTGTCCCAGTCGCCGCGTCCCGCTACCTGGCCAATCAGGGTGCCCTGGTACGTGAGCGAATCCACGCCCAGCGTGGTGTTGATGGTAAGCGGTCCGTACACGCCGCTCATGGTGCCCTGGGCATTCACGCGGCCACTCAGCTGCTGGCCGGTCAGGCTGTTGAGGGTGGCCAGCTCAAAGTCCTTTACCTGCAATTTCAGGGGCGGCTTGCTGGCATCGGCCGAGATAAAACCCTGCGCGCCCACAAATTGCACCCCGTTGCTAAAGGTCAGGTTACTGATGTCAAACTCGCGTCCGAAGTCCGAGATGCGCACCGAGTTATCGGCCGCGATGGTCCAGTCCTGGTCGAGCAGGCGCACGTCCGACTTCCGAAAAACTACTTCCACCGCCCGCGGTAAAAACGCCAGCGAGCCGTTGATGGTGGCCTTGTTTGTCGTGCCCGTCTGAGCCAGGGAGGTCGAGAAGTTGATGCGCTCCTGGTCCCACACGCCTTCTACGATAAAATTCTCGGTACGGCCCAGCGTGGGCAGCACCTGCCGGGCGCTGATGATGCTGGCCTGCGCCAGTACCTCCGGCTTGTAGGGCAGCTTCGAAGTCAGAAAGTCAAAATCGGTGTTCACGGTGCTCACCGGGCCGTAGCGAAGGCTGTCGAGATGGCCGCCGAGCTGAAAGATGGAGGTTTCCCCATTGCGGAAAGAACCGTCGATGCGGCTGCCATTGGCCACCCGCAGCTCGGGTACGAACAGCGCCAAAACCGGGTTGGCCCGTTTCAGATTCAGCAACAAATCAAGCTGATACACCGGCAGTACGCGCTGGCGCTTGCGCCGGTAGTAGGCCTCGGTAGCGGCGTCGTTGCTTTCAAAATTGAGCCGGTATTCGGTGAAGAGCGTTTGCACGTCGCGCACCACATCGGAGGTGTTGAACGTGCCGGCCACGCTGGCATCGGCCGCCTCCGAGCGCACGGTTACGCGGCGCTCGTTGCGGCCGTTGCGGGTGCTCACCACGTCCAGGGTGTCGAGCCTGAGCTGGCGGCCGTCGAGCGTGAACGTGGAGTTGCGCAGGTAGGCGTAGCCAATGAGGGAGTCGAGCTGCACCCCGCGGAATTTGGCAGCGGCTGTGGTGGCCACGGTGAAATTCTGGCTGGTCAGGCCCAGCGTGCGTAAGTTGGCGTGGTCTATTTTAGCCTTGATGTCCACATCCTGATGGGCGCGGTCAAAGTCAATGCGGCCGTTGGCGACCAACCGCACCGCCGGGTCGTTCACGCTCACCTTGCCCTTAAACTCCTGCCGCTGGTAGTCGCCGTCAAGGGTAATGTTGCGGTAGCGGTAGCCGTTGAGCCAAATACTGGCCACGGTGGCTTTGGCCCGACCCCGCGCCAGGGGCGGCAAAAAGCCCACGCCCGTCACTTCCCCGTTCAGCGTCACGTCCCGAATCACGCTCTCATCGCCCAAAAATTTGCCCAGTTGGAACGCCTTGGTGCGCACCGTGCCCTGGTAGGCGGCGCGGGTGAGGTCGGTTTTGGTCTTGAGGTTCACGTCCGTCACCACCGTTCCCAGAGCAGTATCGAAGGAGGCATTGGCCACAAAGTCGTTGTAGAAGCCCAGCACCTGGCCCTCCAGCTTCACCCGGCCCAGGCGCTGCACAATCTTGTTGGCCGACGCGGGCAGCCACTTTTTCAGGTCGCTGGTCAGCACCACCGAGGGCAGCAGGCGCAGGTCGATAAAGCTTTCGCGGTAGTTGGGCAGGTTATCGGCGTGGGCGCGTTTGGCCACAATGTGCGTGCCGCGTCCGTAGCGCAGGTCCAGGTTGTTCACCTTGAAATCGCGCACGTAGCCCGAGGCATCGCCCGAAATCACTACCGACTCGTGCAGCGTGGCCAGCTGCGGGGCAAACTTGGCAATGTCATCGGTGAAAATCCGGGAGCCGCGCAGGCGCGTGATGGTCTTCATCGAGTCGTTGTAATCCGTGAAGTTGCTGAACACGCGGAACTCAAAGCGCAGATAATTCTTGATTTGGCTGCGCCCCACGCGCAAGCTCAGGTCCTCAAACTCCCAGAAATGCGGCCCATATGTCATGTTAGCCGTGATTTCGCGCAGCTGCGTTTGCGAAGGTGTTTCCACCGCGTGCAGGTTCTGGATGCGTAGCGCCAGCGTATCGCCCAGCCGGATGTTGGACACGTCGGCGTAGATGCTGTCCACGACCAAATGGTCGTAGTCGATGCTCTGGCCGTAAGTTTTGGCGCGGGGCCGGTCGGCTTTCTCGATGGCGAAGTGGCCGTTGCGCAGGGCCACGCTGGCAATCCTGAAATCAAATGGGGCCGATTTAGTCGTGTCCGAGGGCCCCATCAGCCGCTTCACCGCCGCCGTAAACTGGTTGAAGGTGGTGGTGTCGGGCTGGCCGGGCAGGTTTTTGAGCACAAACCGAGGCTCGTTCAGGGTGAGCTTGGCAATGTGCAGGTGCCGCGGGTCAAACACCGAAAAGAGCGAAATGTCCGCGTCGGCCCGTCCGATGCTGAACAGCTCGCCGCCGCGCCGGTCCAGCACGCGCACACCTTCCAGCAGCACACTGGAAAAGGGCCGCACGTCCACCCGGCCAATAATGACGGTCTGGCCCAGCTTCTGCGTCAGGACATCGGCCGCCTTGTGCGCCAGCTTGGTTTGCACGCTGGGTATGCGCAGCGCCACCAGTGCCCCCACCGCTGCCAGTACCACCACCAACCCCAGGCCCAGCAGCACTTTTAGCAGGAGAGAGAAGAAACGACGCACCGGGGCAGGGGAGAATTAGGCGGGAAACGCAAGGTAATCCGCAAAGTTGCGGTTTTTTAGTCGTTTGCGGCAAGCGCATTGGCGCTCACCCAACTATCAGGCCAAGGCCAAGGCCGCTGGCTAGCGCGGTTTCCACTTCCTTCGACCAGCTCCGGGGCTCCGGGTTTACCTTTGCCGCACCAAAAAAAATAACTTGCCGCCACACGTTCTGACTTTCATTGAAGAGCCGTTCGTAATGTAAACCAGTTACTGGTTGTCGGTTATCAGGAAGCCGTTTTATCAGCCCTGTGACAACCGACAATCAGCAACTGACAACCAACCCAGCCAATGCCCGCTCACCCCATTATCCTGGCCATCGAATCTTCCTGCGACGACACCGGCGCCGCCGTGCTGGCCGGCGGCCAGCTGCTGAGCAACGTGGTGGCCACCCAAAAAGTACACGAGCAGTACGGCGGCGTGGTGCCTGAGCTGGCTTCCCGCGCCCACCAGCAGCACCTGCTGCCCGTTGTCACGGCCGCGCTCAGGGAAGCCGGGGTTACCAAAGCCGACCTCGACGCCGTGGCCGTGACTCAGGGGCCTGGCCTGCTCGGCTCCTTATTAGTAGGCGGCATGTTTGCCAAAACCCTGGCCCTAGCCTTGGGCAAGCCGCTGCTGGCCGTAAACCACATGCGCGCCCACATTCTGGCGCACTTCCTGCGCGACCCCAAACCCGGTTTTCCGTTTCTATGCCTTACCGTGAGCGGCGGCCACACTCAGCTGGTAGTGGTGAAATCGGCACTGGAAATGGAAATTATGGGCCAGACCATCGACGACGCGGCAGGGGAGGCCTTCGACAAAACGGCCAAGCTGCTCGGGCTGCCGTACCCCGGCGGCCCACACCTCGACAAGCTGGCCCGCACCGGCAACCCCTCCCGGTTTACCTTTCCGGTGGGCGCCATGCCGGGCTACGATTTCTCTTTCAGCGGCCTCAAAACGGCAGTGCTGTATTTCCTGAAAAAAGAAACCGCGGCAAACCCCGATTTTGTGGCCGAAAACCTGGCTGACCTCTGCGCCGGCATTCAGCACACCATTGTGGCCACACTGCTGCGCCAACTGCGCCGCGCTGCCGCCCATACGGGCCTAACGCAAGTGGCCCTGGCCGGCGGCGTGGCCGCCAACTCCGGCCTGCGCACCGCCCTGCAAGCCGAAGCCGAAGTCCAGGGCTGGGAGGTGTTTATCCCCGACTTCGCCTTTTGCACCGATAATGCTGCGATGGTGGCCATGACCGCGCATTTCCAGTTTGAAGCCGGCGACTTTGCCACCCAGCTCACCAGTCCCGACCCGCGTCTCAAACTCACGTAAGCGCAGTGGCAGAAGCTTCAGCTTGTGCGTACTCCTATTTTAAACCGACAAGACGCAC
>JAYSZD010000378.1:0-1752 GCA_043738185.1 Hymenobacter sp.
CCGCCGCGCTGCCGGGCTACACCTATAGCTGGAGCCCCGCCGCCGGCCTGAGCAGCAGCAGCACGGCCCGACCCGTCTTCACCGGTCTGAACACGACAACCAGCCCGCTCAGCCGCACCTTCACCCTCACGGCTACTTCGGCCAGCGGCTGCGTGAGCACCGACGCCGTGACCGTGACCGTGAACCCGCGCCCGGCCCCCGAGGCCATTGTGGGGCCAATTTCGGTGTGCCCCACCGTGACGGGCGTGGCCTACGCCGTGCCCACGCCCGCCGCTTCGGCCTACACCTGGCTGATTCGGGGCGGCAGCATTGCCAGCGGCCAGGGCACGGCGGCCATTACCGTGGATTGGGGCGTGGCCACAACCGGAGCTTACCTGAAGGTGTTCCGCTTAAATGCCGAAGGCTGTTCCTCCGATACGACCACCCTGCCCATCCTCATCAACCAACGCCTGCAAACGGTGCGGCCCACCGGCCCCGGCGACGTGGTGGCCGTGGCGCCCCTGCCCCGCGCCGTGTGCCAGGCCGATGGCCCGTTCACCTACCGCAGCGGGGCCTTTGCCAACGGCTCCAGCTATGCGTGGGAGATTATCGGCGGCACGCAGGTGAGCACGGCCCAGAACACCGTGACCGTGCGCTGGAACGCGGTGGCGGTGCCCACCATCGGCAAGATTGTAGTCACGGAAACCAGCAACCCGGCGGGCGGCATCTGCCGCGGCATTTCCGATACGCTGCGGGTGCTGATTAACCCTTCGCCCCAGGCGCTGGCCATCGCCGGCCCGGCGTTGGTGTGCCAGAGCAATGGGCCGGTGGCGTTTTCGCTGCCCGGCGGCTTGCCCGGCTCGGCCTACGTGTTCCGGTTGGACGGCACCACGCTGGCCGGCACCGGCAACACCCGTACCCTGGCCACCCTGCCCGCGCCCGGCACCTACGCCCTCACGGCCCAGGAAACCTCGGCCGGCGGCTGCGTGGGCCCGGTCATCACTTCGGCTTTCACCGTAAGCCCCACGCCGGGGACGCCCGTCATCACGGGTTCGGGCTTTGTGTGCGATTTGACGACGCCGCAGCCCTATGCCGTGGCCAACCCCACGCCGGGCGCCACCTTCGAGTGGGCGGTGACGGGCGGCACCGTGGCCGCAGGCCAGGGCAGCAGCCAGGTATCGGTGCGGTTCGGGGCCACGGGCCCATACAGTGTGAGCGTGGCCGAAACCAGCGCCAGCCCGGCGTTATGCGCCGGCCCGGCCTCTACCCGCACGGTTCTTTTCGACAGCCCCGGCCTGGCACTGGTGAATGCTTCTGTGGACGCAACGGCCCCCAACAACCGGATTCTGTTGACTCTCAACTCCTCCAACAGCGCCAACACGCCGGGCCCGGTGCGCATTCTGCGGCGGGTAGCAGGCGCAGGGCCGTTTGCGGCCATTGGCACGGTGGCGGCCTCGGCCACTACCTATACCGACAACAACGCGGTAGACGCCGCTGCCAATTCCTACGAATACCAGCTGGAACTCACCAATGGCTGCGCCACGGTGCTGCCCAGCACCGTGGCCCAGACCATTCGGCTGGCGGCCAGCAACGCCGCCACGCCGGGCAATGGGGGCCGCGAGCAAGGCAGTACCGCCCTTAGCTGGAATGCCTTTGTGGGCTTCCCGGTGACCGAATACCGCATTTACCGCCGCACCGATGCCGGCCCGGCCGTGCTCCTGAGCACTGTGGCCGGCAGCACCCTGCAAGCTACCGTGCCCAATGCCGAGCCGG
>JAYSZD010000379.1:0-4248 GCA_043738185.1 Hymenobacter sp.
GACACCAAGTGGCAGCGAGCTACTGCGGAATCGGAGGAGTTCAAGAAACTCGTCTATGATTCCTCGTTTACGAAACGGCCCGCCGGGATGCGTTCCGTAAAATCGAAAATACAAACAGCGGCTGCATCACAAGGGGGCTAGCGAACTGCGCTGTGCTACCCCAGCGCCACCCGGTTGGCGGGCTGTGCGTCGCAAATGCGCGCCAGTCAGCCAGCTAGCCAGCCTACCCGCTAGCGCCGGGTGGCACGGGGCCGGGGGGAGTAAAGTACCACGGTCAGGACCGAATCCGGGGGGCCGGCGAGGGTGCGCGGGGCCAGGTAGCCGGGACAATCAACCAGCAGCTCGAAGGTGCCGGCCGGCAGCAGGAGCTCGGACCGTCCTTCCGAGTTGGTGGTGGCGGCCAGGCGGGTGCCCTTGGCGATGATGCTGGCCCCAATTAAGCCGCGCCAGCAACTGCACACCAACCCTGGTGCACGGTAAGAGCATGCTGACGGAAAGCAAAGCGGGGAGCAACTGATGAAGCCTCCACGGCAAAAATCACTTGCCGCAGGAATACTTTCCAGAAAGAAATTCGCACCCCCAGAGCCGCAGACTGGGGCCCTGCAGCAGGGGTTTCGGTAAACTAAATGTGACGTTCAGGTGGGCTCAGGGGCGATTCGGTGAATACTTCCCGGTGCGGCCGGGGGCGGCGGTAGGTTGCGGCCGATTTCAACTCCTATTCCTTCATTGTCAGCCCTCTTTCCCATGAACATACGTTTACTTCAGTCCGTGGCCTGTAGCCTACTGTTTAGCTTGGCCGTGCACTGGCATGCCCACGGCCAAGCACCAAGCGGGGCCACTGCCGGGGCCTGGTTTGAGCTTCGCCAGAACGAGCTGCGGCTCTACACGGGCGGCCAGAGCCAGGTCATGGCCAGAAACATGGTGCTGCCCAACGGCACCCGCCTCAACTACCAGGCCCGCACCGCCGTGCTGGCCGACGGCCGCACGGTGGCCCTGCATGAGGGCGACCGCGTGAGCCTGAATGGGGTCATCAGCCCCGCCGACAAAACTGCCGGAGAGGCCGTCGTCCCCGCGCCGGCCGTAATGGTAGCGGCGGTGGTGGCCGCGCCGGCCCCACCCGCCGCGGCGGCAGTTCCAGCCCCGGCCAGGCCGGTGGCGGGTGGCGCCGCTTTCACTTACCGGCCGGCCGTGCCGGTGGGCGGCAAGCTCAAGGGCGTGGTGGAGCTGGGTGCCAGCGGCTTCAACTCCTTCATCGTGCGCATTGACCCGCAAAAGCGCTGGAAGCTGGAAAAAGCGGAGTTCGGCAACTCGCTGGTACTGGAAAACATTGCCACGCCCGACGATGTGCGTAAGGGCCTGAAAAGCTACATCGGCCAGATGCTGGACTACGGCGTGGGCGGGCGCGATATTCACTTTGTCGTCAGCTCCGGGGCCGCGCTGGCCGAGGTGACCAAGCGCATCGTGCCGGCCCTGAAAGAGCTGGGCTACGTGGTGCACACCGTATCGGCGGCGCAGGAAGCCGGCTACGGGCTGCGGGCCGCGCTGCCAGCCGGGTTCGCGGGCCTGGCTTTCGTGCTGGACGTAGGCTCGGGCAACACCAAGCTGGCCTGGCTGGACAACGGGCAGGTGCACACCGCCGACACCTACGGGGCCAAGTATTACCAGCAGGGCATCGACGACGCCACTGTGGCCGGGGGCGTGCAGGCGGCGGCCCGGCAGGTGCCAACCGGGCAGCGCGCCACCTGCTTCGTGCTAGGCGGCGTACCCTACGAGCTGGCCAAAGCCAGCCGCCAAGGGGCTGAACGCTACACGTCGCTGCGCGCCCCAGCCGACTATGCCCGCCCCGGCGCGGGGGCCAAGCTGGCTTCGGGCCTGACCATTTACCAGGCCGTGCGCAACGCCACCGGCTGCCAGCAGTTCGTCTTCGACTGGGACGCCAATTTCACCATCGGCTACCTGCTGACGCTGCCCTAGCCCGGGCCGGGACCGGGTAGGTACCCGAATTGCCCGGTTCACAATTTATTCTCAACACGTACCACCACCTGCTGCGGCGGCGGCATCGCAGCAGCTTCCCGAACTACATTGTTCACTACCCGGCTGGCTATGCGCGCCCCGACTGGGGATTCATCTGCGGTGCTGTGTGTGTGGGCGGATGTAAAGGGGCGTTGCGGCCCCGCCGCGGAAAGCAACGGACCCCGGTGTCTCGCAGCAGCGCGGCATCCTCGCCGCGGGGCCGCGCTGCTGCGGGCGCAGCAGGCACAGGCACGGGCTGGTGATTTCGCCACGCTTGCCGAGTTGCCTGTGACCCTCCTTTGAAAGCGCCCCGCTTAACTCCTGCACCAAACTCTTAACCAAAGCCAGACCCCTCTTCCTAACCTGAGCGAGCAAGCCTGTTTTCGGAGTAGAGAACGGCGGCGGCACCTTTAATCCTGACGGACTTTTCTTCTCCAGTCAAGCCAGACGGCGGTTGAGACAAGAAAACCGGCTGTTCACTTCCCGCGCGTGTGGTAGAGTGCGCGCGACTGCCGACCTTAGGGCACCCAACCAGCCTCTCATTCCCGTGCTGCCCACCCCACCCCCTGCCGCCGCTGCTGCCGCTGCCGCCGCCCTCGACCCCCTGCTGGCCCAGGTGGCCGACCACCTGCCCGACGGCCTGCTGCTGCTGGATGCCGACGACCACATCCTACTGCTCAATGCCCACTACTGCGCCCTCCTGAATCTGCCCCCGGACCAGGGCCCGCCGTGGTGGCGGGGCCGGCCGGTGGCCGAGCTGCGGGCCGCCGCTTACCCCCTGCTGGCCAACCCCGCCGAGCAGGGCCGGCAGCGCCAGGAGCTGCAAGCCGCCGGCCAGCCCCGCTACCGCAGCCTGATGCCCCTGACCGACGGCCGCGTGCTGGAAATAGACTATGTGCCCCTGCCGGCCGGCACCCTCGTTCACGCCCGCGACGTGACGGCCCGTGAGCAGACCCTGCGCGAGCTGCGTGAGGTGTCCAGCGTGCCCCAGCAGAACCCCAACCCCGTCCTGCGCTTCGGGGCCGGGGGCGAGCTGCTGTTTACCAACGAGGCCGCCGACACGTTTCGGGCCGCGCTGCCCGCCGCCGAGGCCGCCGACCTCGACGCCCGCCTGCACGCGCTGGCCGATGCCGCCCTGCGCGCGGAGCAGGTGCAGCAGTTGGAGCTGCCCGGCGGGGGGCGCCACTTCCAGGTGGTGGCCCGGCCCGTGCCCGCGCAGCAGTACGTGAACCTGTACCTGGTGGACATCAGCGCCCGCTACCGGGCCGAGCAACAGCTGCAGGAGCAGCGCGCCTTCTACGAAACCCTGCTCGATGCCCTGCCCGTGGAAGTGGTGGTGCTCGACGAGCAGCAGCGCTACGTATATGCCAACCCCGCCGCCGTGCCCGACCCCGGCCAACGGGCCTGGCTGCCCGGCCACACCCTGCCCGAATACGCTGTTGCGTATGAGCTGCCCCTGCAGGAGCTGGCCGCCGGCCGGGAAATCCACTTCCGCGAGGCCCTGGATACGGCCGCGGCGCTGCCGACCTGGGAAGAGGCTACGCCCGGCCCCGACGGCAGCACGCACTACTTTCTGCGCAGTTACCGCCGCCTGCCGGCGGGGGCCGGGGCCGCGGAGCGGGTGCTGGGCTACGGCCTCGACGTAACGGCCCGTCACCACGCCGAGCACCGCGTGGCCAAACAACGCGCCTTCTACGAAACCGTGCTCAACACCATACCCAGCCAGGTGGCCGTGTTCGATGCGCGAGGCCGCTACCTGTTTCTGAACGCCCAGGGTATGCCCGACGCGGCCACCCGCCAGGCTCTGCTAGGGCGCACCCCGGTCGAGCTGGCCGCCCACCTGGGCTGGCCTGCCGCCGTGGCCGAGCGCCGGGCCGGCTACTTCCGGCAGACCATGGACGAAGGCCGGCCGCAGTCCTGGCAGGAAAGCATCCCTGACGCGGCCACCGGCCAGAACCGGCATTTTCTGCGCCAGTACCAGCCGGTGCCCGATGAGGCCGGGCAGCTGCGCTTCGTCATCGGCTACGGCACGGAAATTACGGCCCGGGTGGAGGCCGAGGAGGCGGTACGGACCAGCGAGGCCCGGCTGCGCGAGCAGCAGGCCTTTACGCAGCGGCTGCTCGACACAACGCAGAGCGTGGTGTACGTGCGCGACCAAGCCGGCGGGTTTCACTTCACCAATCAGGCCATGCGCACCCTGCAGGCGCAGCTGGGCAACATCAAGGACCTGCCCCC
>JAYSZD010000380.1:0-1747 GCA_043738185.1 Hymenobacter sp.
GTCGGCCGCGGGTGATGCCGTAGCTGTTGCAGCGGTCGGTCACCACGCCCACTGTCACCTGCATGTTCAGCACGGCAGCGTACTCGGGCAGGTAATCGATGATTCCTGAGTCCTGGCCCGTGATGCGGCAGTTGTCGCTGGCGCCGTCGCCCAGCCACACGCCCAGGAAATACGGGTCTACGGGCAGCTCCTGCGCCGCGAATTCCACCGGTACCTTATAGCCTTTGTAGTTCGAGCGGAACTTCGGGCTTTTGGCCAGGTAGTCCTTCACCGTGATATTAAGCACGTCGCCGTGGCGGTGCGGGCCTTCGGTGCGGCTGCGCTTGAGCGAAAGAATGTGGCTCTCGTTCACACGGTAGTCATCGCCTTTGTTCTGGCGCACCCAGTACATGTTTTCGCGGCCGCGGGCTATACTCAGCACCCGGCGGGGCGTGGAGTCGTCGCCCATCAGCAGCTCGCCGGGCAGTACGTCTTCCACGTTGCGCAGGTCGCCATCGTACATCAGCACCTTGGTGCCACGCCCAAGGCACTTGCCCATGCCCGGCCGGGCGGCAATAATCACCAGGTCAGAGGGTTGCCAGCCGCTGGTGACGCGGTCCAGGGCGGTGAAGCCGGTGGGTACGCCTGTCAGGCCATCCTTCTGGTTTTTCTTTTCTTCGAGCTCCTTGATGGCCTTGCCCATCAGGCTGCGCATGTCGTCGAAGTTCTTGCGAATGTTCGACTCCGACACCTCGAACAGGGCCGACTCGGTGTTGTCGAGCAGGTTGAAGACGTCGGTGGTGTCCTCGTAGGCGTCGCGCAGGATGTCGCTCGAAATGCGAATCAGTTCGCGCTTGATGGCCGATTCGGTGATGATGCGGGCGTGGTATTCCACGTTGGCCGCCGAGTTGACTTTGGACGTGAGGTTGGCTACGGCGAAGGGCCCGCCGGCGGCTTCGAGGGCACCCATTTCGCGCAGCTCGTGCACCACGGTGAGCTGGTCGATGGGTTCCGACTTGTCAAACAGCCGGATAATGGCTTCGTAGATGAGCTTGTGCGAGGCCTTGTAGAAGCTCTCGGGCTTGAGCAGGTCGATAACCGAGGTGAGGGCATCTTTTTCAAGCATGAGCGCACCGAGCACGGCCATTTCGAGCTCGGGGGCCTGGGGCGGCAGCTTGCCGGCCGCGCCCGCGTTGAAGGGGACCATGCCGGCAACGCCGCGGGGCCCCAAAGCCGCTTTGGCTCGGGCTGCAGATTGCTTCAGGCGGTCGTCCATCCGGTCTTGCATAGAATCTTAGGGGTATAGGGCAACGATATAGTTGGGAGTGGGCTTTTTTCCGGAAGCCCGGCACACCATGTATACAAAGCTAACCCCGGGAGCGGGTAAAAAGATAGGCGGCGGAAGTGGATTCTTTTGGTTATGACGGGGCGTTGGCGGCGCGGATTGTGTACTTTCGCGGCCTGCTAATTGGGTTGTCCGGGGCGCGTTGTCGGTGGTTGGAATTGTTCTGAAACCGCTGGCCGAACCCGACAACCGACCACGAACAACCGACAACCTACCACTTTGGAAGCAACGAGCCGCAGCCCGAAACCAGAAGCCATTCACCTCATCGCCGTGGGCGGCAGCATCATGCACAACCTGGCGCTGGCCCTGCACCGGCGCGGCGCCTACGTGACGGGTTCCGACGACGAGATTTTTGAGCCCGCCAAAGGCCGCCTGGCCGCCGCCGGCCTGCTGCCCGCCCAGGAAGGCTGGGACGCCGCCCGC
>JAYSZD010000381.1:0-1745 GCA_043738185.1 Hymenobacter sp.
TGCGGCCTGGGCCGCGACATCGTGGTGTACAACGCCGAGTTGGGCAAGCCCGTGCTCACCCTCAAGGGCCACACCGACGACGTGGTGGCCGTAAAATACAGCCCCAATGGCCGCTATATCGCCTCGGGCGGCGTAGACAAAGCCCTGATTTTGTGGGATGCCCTCACCGGGGAAATGCTACGCAAGAACACGGACCACACCGACTACGTGCGCGACGTAGCCTTCAGCCCCAACTCCAAGATGCTGGCCAGCGCCGGCTGGGACGGCCAGGCGTTTGTCTTTGACGCGCTGGGCGGGCAGCGCCTGGCAACGCTGGGCACGGCCCGCGCCGCCGCGCCACTGGCTGCTTACGACAAGGGCAAGACGGCCAAAGGCCGCTCAACCAACATGACCTCAGTGGCCTTCAGCCCCGACGGCACGGAGCTGCTCACGGCCAACGGCGACCACAGTCTGCGGGTGTGGGACACCGGTACCTGGCAGGGCAAGTACGTTCTTAACGGCCATACCGACGAGGTGTGGGACGCCCGCTACGCCCCCAATGGCCAGTACGTGGTAAGCGGCGCCTGGGACAATACGGCCCGCGTGTGGGACCTGAAAACCCAGAAGCCGGCGTACACCATCCCGGCCCACGTGTCCGATGTGTGGGGCACGGCTTTTAGCCCCGACGGCCAACTGATTGCCACCTGCGGCGGCGACCGCAAGGTGCGTGTTTGGGACATGGCCACCGGCCTGCTGGTGGCCGACGTGAGCGGCGAGCTGCACTCGGCAGAGGTCGAGAACGTGGTCTTCAGTCCCGACGGACGCCACTTGGCCAGCGTGAGCCGCGACGGCACGCTCAAGATTTGGCGGGTACCCGCCACCAGTGACCGTATCGCGGCCTACACCACCGATAACCTGACGCGTTGGGCCCGCAAGAGCGAATTCGAGAAAACCGACGAGTACGCCAAGCGCATCGCCAAGCGCGACGAGCGCATCAAGGCGTTTCAGCAGGAAGGCCGTGCCCGGATGCTGACCGCGTACGGCAACTCGGCCTACTGGCAAAATCTCACTCTGAACGACTACAACGCCGATACGGAGGTGTTCAACCTGGTTTCGCCGCTGTTTTTGCAGCCCTACCGCCTCAAGGTGCCCCCGCGTGAGGCGGAAGCCTTGCGCGAGGCCTTCGCACGGGCGAAGTACAGCGAGCCTGTGTTCGAGTACGAGGGCGACGCCATCGTGCTGCGCGGTGCCTCGGTAAATGTGAGTGTAAACGGCACCGTGCGCACCTATGCCCTTGTCCGCTAAGCCCATGCGCCTTCTTGCATTGACCCTGGTGGCCGTAGGCCTGTTTGGCGCGGCGGCAGACCTGCTGCCGCAGCCGCGCCGCGAGTTCCGCCCCGCAACCGGCAACGGCCGCGTGGCGGCCTTCAGCCCCAACGGCAGTCTGGTGGCCGTAGGTGGTGGCGCGGCCCCGGTCGCCTTGTTTCAGACCGGCACCGGCCTGCTGCTGCGCACCTACACGGGCCACGCCCAGCCCGTGACGGACCTGGCCTTCGCACCGCACCCCGACACCGTGCTCAGCGCCGACGCCGCAGGCCAAGTGCGCCTGTGGAACCCCGAAACCCTGGCCCCGTTAGCCCGCTGGCAGGCCCCGGCCCCGTTGCTGGCGGTGGCCTTTGCGCCGGGCGGCGGCCGGGCCGTGCTGGTGGCTGCCCGCACCTGCTGGCTTTGGGACCTGCGCCGAACCACCCCACCGGTGCCGCTGC
>JAYSZD010000382.1:0-11423 GCA_043738185.1 Hymenobacter sp.
AGCTTACTGGGAGGGCCTGCGCTCGGGCACAAGCGGCGCCGCCACCATCACCCGCTTCGACCCGGCCAAGTTCAAAACCCGTTTCGCCTGCGAAGTAAAAGGCTACGAGGCCGATAATTTTTTCGACCGTAAGGAGCACCGCAAAATGGACCTTTTCACCCAGTTTGGGGTGGTGGCCGCCGACGAAGCCATTGCCGATTCCGGTATTTTGGAAAGCGGTGTAGACAAGGACCGGGTGGGCGTGATTTGGGGTTCCGGTATCGGTGGCCTGAAATCATTGCAGGAGGAGTGCATCTCCTTTGGCCGTGGCGACGGCACGCCACGCTACTCGCCCTTCTTTATTCCGCGCATGATTGCCGACTCCTCGTCGGGCAACATTTCCATCAAAAACGGATTCCGCGGCCCCAACTACGTCACCACCTCGGCCTGTGCCTCGTCGAACGATGCCATTATTGCGGCCTTCAACAACATTCGCCTCGGCCTGGCCGATGTGATGGTAACCGGCGGCTCCGAAGCGGCCATCACCGAATCGGGCGTCGGCGGCTTCAATGCCCTCAAGGCCATGAGCGAGCGCAACGACGACCCCACTTCGGCCTCACGTCCTTATGATAAGGACCGCGACGGTTTCGTGCTGGGCGAAGGTGCGGGTGCGCTGGTGCTCGAAGAGTACGAGCACGCCAAGGCCCGCGGCGCCAAAATGTATGCTGAGCTGATTGGTGGCGGCATGTCGTCGGATGCCTATCACATCACCGCGCCCGACCCCAGCGGCAGCGGCGTGGTGCTGGTGATGCAGAACGCCCTGCGGGATGCTCAGATTACGGCTGGCGAGGTGGACTATATCAACACCCACGGCACCAGCACCCCGCTGGGCGACGGGGCCGAAATTAAAGCTATTGAGAAGGTGTTCGGCGAGTTTGCCGAAACGCTTAATATCTCCTCCACCAAAAGCATGACCGGCCACCTGCTGGGCGGAGCTGGCGGCGTGGAAGCCGTAGCCTGCCTCATGGCCATGCATCACAGCCTGGTGCCGCCCACCATCAACCTGCACACGCCCGACCCGGAAATCAACCAGGCCCTGAATTTCACGCCGAACGTGGCCCAGGCACGCGACGTGCAGATTGCCATGAGCAACACCTTCGGTTTTGGCGGCCACAATACAACGGTTATTTTCCGCAAACTGAATCACTGATTACCGTTGATTAACCGTGATTTCGCTGATTTTTCCCCTTTTACTTCCACCGTTATAATCGGAGGTTTATCGCTGCTATTCTGGATGGCTCGGGTCGTCTGCAATCAGCGAAATCACGGTTAATCAGCGCCAATCAGTGATTAGTTTCGTTTCCCGCTTTTTTGGTTCGGACAAGGCCTTTCGCCAGGCAATCAGCACGGTGACGGGCCTCACGCCAACCAATGTGAAGCTATACCGGCTGGCCTTCACCCACTCGTCGGCGGTGCGGCAGCAGCCCGCTTCGGGACGCCACCAGAGCAACGAGCGACTGGAGTTTCTGGGCGATGCCGTGCTGGGCACGGTGGTGGCCGAATACTTATTTCGGAAGTACCCTTACGAGCAGGAGGGCTTCCTGACGGAAATGCGCTCGCGCATCGTAAACCGCGAAAGCCTGAACGGAATCGCCCTCAAGCTGGGCCTCGACAAGCTGGTGCAGCTGGACACAGCACAGGGCCGCGCCGCCCGCTCGCGCTCCGTGAACGGCAATGCCCTGGAAGCGCTGGTGGGCGCCGTGTACCTGGATTTGGGCTACAAGGCCGCCCGAAAATTTGTGCTCACCCGCCTCGTGAAGGGCTTCGTGGACGTGCACACGCTCACCACCACCACGGCCAACTTCAAGAGTAAGCTGGTAGAATGGGCCCAGCGCCAGGGCAAAACCCTGCGCTATGACATTAGCGGCGAGGCCCGGCCGGGCGGTATGATGGAATTTACGGCCATGGTGCTGCTGGATGAGGAAGTGGTGGCTACCGGTATGGGCCTGAGCAAGAAGCAGGCAGAGCAGCTGGCTGCGGAGAGGGCGCTGACGGCGCTGGGAGTTTCTTGAATTAAAAATTATGAATTATGAATTAAAAATTGCGGGGTAGGGGCTGTATAACCAGAGTGGAGTGTTGCCGTTAATGCTGCATCGCAACAAATGCCCTGATTTTTAATTTTTAATCCATAATTTTTAATTCAAACAAATGCGCATTGCCGGAGCTGCCCTCAACCAGATTCCCATTGACTGGGAAAATAACCTTCGCAACATTGAGACGGCTATTGCCCAGGCCAAAGAGGCTGGCGTAGAGCTGCTTTGCCTGCCCGAGTTGTGCCTGACCGGCTACGGCTGCGAGGACCTGTTTCTGAGCGACTGGATGCCCGAAGCCGCGCTGGCGCACCTGCAAACTGTGCGGCCCTGGACGTACGGTATTTGCGTGGTCGTGGGCTTGCCGGTGCGGCTCATCGGCCGGACGTACAACACGGCGGCGGTGCTGCGCGATGGCGAAATATTGGGCTTTGCGGCCAAGCAGTTTCTGGCCAACGATGGCGTGCATTACGAAACCCGGTTTTTCGCGCCTTGGATGGCGGGCGAAACCACAACCGTGAAATGGGAAGGCGAGGAATGGCAGCTGGGCGACCTGGTTTTTGAGCACCAGGGGGTGCGCTTCGGCTTTGAGATTTGTGAGGATGCTTGGCGCCCCGACAATGTGCGCCCCGCCTGCCGCCTGGTGGGCCGCGTGGACCTGATTGTGAACCCCTCGGCCAGCCATTTTGCCATGAGCAAAACCGATGTGCGCTACCAGCTGGTGACCAAAGCCTCGCGCACCTTCAACTGCACCTACCTCTACGCCAACCTGCTGGGCAACGAGTCGGGCCGAATTATTTTCGATGGCGAAATTATGGTGGCCCGCAATGGGCACCTGCTGCTACGCAACCAGCTGCTGAGCTTCAAGGAAGTCGATTTAGAGTGGATAGACGTTGATTTTAACTCGGAGCTGGCGCCGGCCGAAATTGTGCCTCTGCCCGCGCCCGATGAGTACAAGGAGTTAAATCAGGCCATGAGCCTGGGCTTATTCGATTACCTGCGTAAGTCCCGCACCCACGGCTTCGTGCTGAGTTTGAGCGGTGGAGCCGATTCCAGCTTTTGTGCCGTTGGCGTGGCCGAAATGGTGCGGCTGGGCGTGGAGGAGCTGGGACTGGAAGCGTTCAAGCGCCGCAGCGGCTGCTTTGAAGAAATTAAAAATGAAGAATTAAAAATTAAAAATGAGGAAGGAAAGGCCGATGCTGGTACCGATGACCTTTTAATTTTTAATTCTTCATTTTTAACTGAAAAAGCCCTTGTCGGCCAGTTGCTCACCTGCGCCTACCAGGGCACCGTGAATTCTTCGGACGACACGTTTAACTCTGCCAAGGAGTTGGCCGACAGCATTGGCGCGCGTTTTCACAACTGGGATATTGATGCGGAAGTGACCGGCTACGTGGGTAAAATTCAGGGCGCGCTGGGCCGGGAGCTGGCCTGGCAAACCGACGATTTGGCCCTGCAAAATATTCAGGCCAGAGTGCGGGCGCCCGGTATCTGGCTGCTGGCCAATGTGCTGAATGCCCTGCTTATCACCACTTCCAACCGCTCGGAAGCCAGCGTGGGCTACTGCACCATGGACGGCGACACGGCCGGCAGCATCTCGCCCATTGCGGGCGTCGACAAAGACTTCGTGAAAAAGTGGCTGCGCTGGGCCGAAACCGAGCTGGGCTACGGTGCCCTCCGCCACGTAAACGCCCTGCAACCCACCGCCGAGCTGCGCCCGCTGGAAGACAAGCAAACCGACGAGCGCGACCTCATGCCCTACACCTTGCTCAACCGCATCGAGCGGCTGGCCTTCTACGACCGGCTGAGCCCGCGCCAAGTGCTGGCCACGCTGGAAACCGAAGAGAATGGTTTCGACCACGAGCAATTGAAAACCTACGTGCACCGCTTCTACAACCTCTGGAGCCGCAACCAATGGAAGCGCGAGCGCTACGCCCCCAGCTTCCACCTCGACGATTACAACGTGGACCCGCGCTCCTGGCTGCGTTTCCCCATTCTCAGCGGCGGCTTCGCGGCCGAGCTGGCGGCGTTGTAGTTAGTGAGCCTCAAGCCCCAGGCTTTGAGCTACAAGCTTGGTCTGGAAGCGCTATGCCCGTTTAATTTTTACATCAGGGCTTGGTATCTGTTTCGACTTGACCAGCATAGTTGAAAAATAAAAGCAAAAGTCTGCGCAAGTTTCCCCGGCAGTTGGGGCCTGATGCTTCGTAGCCCCGGTCGAAACTGCGCCGGTGCTGGCTTTCACCCACCCCGCTGCTTTTTCTTTCGTGGCTTACTCCCTTCCGCTAATTTTGGTGCCTGATTTGCCGGCCAGTAGCCCCTTGTCCGATGCTGGAATGGCAAATGCTGAGGCCGACCTGGTGGCGCAGTTGCAGGCGGGCAGCGAAGCGGCATTTCGGACGTTGGTGACGCGGTATCAGGACCGGGTTTACCGCACGGCCTTTTCCTTGCTGCGCACTCCTGAAGAGGCAGAGGACGTGGCTCAGGAGGTGTTTGTGGAGGTTTACCAGACCATCGCCCGGTTTCGAGGCGACGCTTCGCTCACGACCTGGCTCTATCGGCTGGCAACCTCGCGGGCCATTAAAAGCCGCCGCAAAGCCCAGACTAAAAAGCGCTTTGCCTATTTCACCAGCTTGCTGGGCTTTGATAACGATGTTTTGCACGAGCCGCCCGACCACGCCCACCCGCAGGCGCTGCTCGAAGGACAGCAGCAGCTCCAGCTTCTACTTGCCCATATTGCCCGGCTGCCCGACCAGCAACAGGTGGCCTTCACCCTGCGCCACGAGCAAGGGTTGCGCTACGACGAAATAGCGGCGGTGCTGAACACCACGGTGCCCGCCGTGGAGTCCCTGCTATTCCGGGCCCGACAAACACTTCGCAAACACGTTCAACCCCACCTTCGCTATGTCTGATTCAGCATTTCGCCCGCCTCCCGATGAGGAGGAATGGGAAAACCTGATGCGCCAGCTCCAAGGCCAGGCGCAAGGGCAGCCTCGCCCGTTTTTTTACAACCGAGTAAGCGCCCGACTCGCGGGCCGCCCAACCACTTCAGGCCGGGCCGTGCCCGTGTGGATGTTCCGCCCGGCCTATGCGGCGCTGCTCGGCGTGATAATGCTGACCCTCAGCGGCGATGTTGGTGCTTTGCGCCCGGCATCGGCCGCCACTCCCGCCACTGTTACGGACTCGGCGCACCCGCTACGTTCTCATCCGCAGTAGCCAAGCTGCCAGTCAGCGCGCTCCCTGGCGTTGCTGCTATCATCAAAACCATCAAGTTCACTGGTAGCAGTACCTTTGAGCCTTATTTAATTCCTTCGCCGCATGTTGCCATTTCTCGCTTCTATTTATTGGGACGTCGACCCCATCATTCACGCTTTTGGTCCGTGGACGGTGTTTGGCACACAGCTGGGGCCGATTACGCTGCGCTGGTACGGGCTGTTTTTCATGCTGCCCTTCGTGGTGGGTACGTTCGTGCTCACCCACATCTACCGTTCTGAGCGTACGTCGCCGCAGTGGGTCGATGTGATTACCATCTACATGCTGATTGGTACCATCGTGGGCGCCCGGCTGGGCCACATGCTGTTCTATGATTTCGATGCGCTGATGGCCGACCCCATGGTGGTATTTCGCATCTGGCAGGGCGGTTTGGCCAGCCACGGCGCTACCATCGGCATCTTGCTGGCCTGTTGGCTGTTTGCCCGCAACAACAAGTTCGACTACCTGTGGGTGCTCGACCGCATTGTGATTGTGGTGGCGCTGGGCGGCGCCTGCATTCGCACCGGCAACCTGATGAATTCCGAAATCGTGGGCAAGCCCACCGATGTGCCGTGGGCCTTTACCTTCCCCCGCGACACGGAGCACCTTATTCAGGGCGTGGCCGTGCCGCGCCACCCCACGCAGCTCTACGAGGCTATTTTCTGCGTGTTCCTGCTCATTTTGCTCTATTTCATGTGGAACCGCACCAAAGAGCGTACGCCACGCGGGCAGCTGTTTGGCCTGTTTGTGGTGCTGCTCTTCACCCAGCGCTTTTTGGGCGAGTACCTCAAGGAAAATCAGGTGGCTTTCGAAGATGGCAACCTCTTCAACCAGGGCCAGCTGCTGAGCATTCCGCTGATTTTTATTGGTATATGGGTGCTGTGGCGGGCCGGTAAAGACCCGCAGAATCCCTACGGCTATGCCCTACGCGACCTGGGCCGCGAAGGCGACCCGGCAACCACGCTGCCGGCCGTGCCCGCCCCTAAAAAATAAGCACCTCAACTACCTGAAAAGGCCCGCCTGGAGCAAACCAGGCGGGCCTTTTTTTGGGCGCGATGACCAGTTGGCTACGGCATTGTAAACTCGTACAGGTTGCCCTGCTCGGTGCTGATGACCAGTGTATTCTCATCTTTGAAAGCAACACCTTCGGTTTGGCCGGCCCCTTTGAGGTCAATCTGGCGGGGCGGGGCTTTGAGAATCTCGGCCCACGAATTACCCTCCAGCACAAATAGCTCGGCCCGCCCGAGAAGGACGAGGCGGCGCCCGCCGGGGCTCAGGGCCGCATCGGTTACCTGCCCCGGAATGGCGATGCTGCCCACGCGTTTGGCGGTGTGCGTGCCGGGTTGGTCGGACACGGTGTATACGTTGCTGGACTCTTCCTGCTGGTCTTTGGTGAAAAGCCACACCTTTCCTTCGTGCCAGAGCGAGGCTTCGCAGTCGAAGTTGCGCTGCTTTTTCTTGGGCGGAAACTCATTCTGGTCGGCGTAGGTGAAGTTGATTTTGCCCACCTGCTGGGGCGTGGCTGGATTCAGACGCAGCAGGCGCAGATTGCGGCGGTCGGAGTTGTTGTTGCCGCAGTCGCCGATGAAATAGTTGCCCTGTGGGTCGCGGGTGAGGCTTTCCCAGTCATGGTTTTTGGCCCCAACGTCCACTTTATTTATGACGCCGCCCGTCTCATTTATTTGGAAAAGGGTGGCTTTGTTGCCATTATCACCAAACGTAAAGTAGCTGCCCGGTTGTGGGCCAGGAGCCAGGCCCGAGCTTTCGGACACGCCATCGAGGCGTCCCACTTGGCGCAGACCGGGCACGGCAGCATCAGTCAGCCGGTCTTCGAGCGATTCCTTGTTCCCCTTTTGGGATTTGCCAGTCTGTTCACCAGTAGGATTTTCGCTGCTTTTAACTTCCGAGCAGGCAGTAGAAGTAAGGAAAAGGACTAATGCCGCAGGCAGGAGAGAGCTAAAATGCATTGAAATTCGGAATTGATAAGCTAGAAAAAGAATCCTGTCTATACGCGCCTGAAGCACTAGGGTACGGGGTCCCAGCCGTGGCCGCCCCACGGATGGCAGCGGGCAATGCGCCGGAGAGCCAACCGCCCGCCGCGCCACGGCCCGTATTTGGTGATGGCCTCGGCCGCATAAGCCGAGCAGGTGGGCGTGTAGCGGCAGCTGGCCGGCGTGAGCGGCGAAATAAAGTGCCGGTAGAACCAGACCAGACCAAGGAAAAAGGCGCGAAACAACCAGTACATGGCAGAAACTTAATAGCTGAATTTGAGATATTGCGTTGGCCAGGTTGCTACCGGGGCAGGGCGTTTAGCTCGTCCTTCCACCGTTCCCAGTCGGGCATGAGCCGCGTTTGCAGGTCGTAAAAAGCCTTAGAATGGTCGCCCACCAGCAGGTGGCAGCACTCGTGCAGCAGCACGTAGTCGAGGCACTCCGGGCGGGCCCGCACCAGCTCGGGGCTGAGGCGGATGCGTGCCGAGCGGGGCGTGCAGCTGCCCCAGCGCGTGCGCATCTGGCGCGTAATGAGCGTGGGCCGGAGCAGGTTGAACTCGGCAAAGCGCGGCCACACACGCGCCAGCGACTCGGCAAAGTGCCGGCTGGCCTGGCGGGCATACCAGGCCAGGAGCAGTGCTTCGGTTTGGGCTGCGGAGAGCGGGCTGGGCGAATAAACCAGCAAATCGTCGCCTAAAACGGTAACATCGGGGCGGGGAGCTGCCACAAAGCGCAGCCGCAAGGGCTGGCCTTGGTAGTAATGCACGCTGCCGGCATCGAAGTGCCGGGTGGGAACGGGCGCCGGGCGAGCCGCGAAAGTGGCTTGATGTTTCAGAATCCAGTCGGCCCGTTTCAGTACCTGCTGGGCCACCCACTCGGCCGGCAGGCCAGCCGGGGCGCTCACTTGCACGCTACCATCGGGCCGCACGGCAAAGCCAATGGTACGCCGCGACCGGAAGACGAGGGTGTAGCTAAGGGGTTGGTTTTTGTAGAGCAGGGTTTCGCGGCGCGGCGCGGCAGAGAAGGAGCGGGGCATGGAATGGCAAGTTCGGCAATGGGGCCTGAATGAGTAACCCCCGAGCGGGGTAAAATAATTTCGGCGCAAAGCTCAGCCATTTGCCAGCAGCATGTTACCTTCCCGGCATGCAACACTATTTACCCCGCTATCTTTCAATTTTTCGATTCTTTTTGGGCTGCTTGAGCCTGCTGCCGGTGGCTTCGGCCGTGGCCCAAAGTAATGGGCCGGGGGTGCGGGGCGCGCGCGCGGCCGCGCTGGGCAACGCCTCGGTGGCGCTGGCCGGCGAGGTGTGGAGCATGGGCAACAACGCCTCCGGACTGGGCGAGATGCAGCGGCCCACAGTGGGCTTTTACGCCGAAAACCGCTATTTCAGCTCTGCCCTTAACGTGGGAGCACTGGCAGTGGCCCTGCCGCTGGGCCGCTTTGGGGCCGCGGCAGCCTCGGCCGGCGAGGCGGGCGTGGCTGCCGCGGCAACCGTTGCCCCCAACTGGGCCCGCCACGGCGTGGTGGCGTTTGAGGCGCAGCGTTTCGGCGGGCAACTCTACAACGAAACCCGGGTGGGAGCCGGCTACGGCTACCGTTTCGGGCAAATCAGTCTGGGCGGGCGCGTCGACATGCTGCAAGTTAGCATCGAGGGGCTGGGCAGCCGGCGCGTGCTGCTGGGCACGCTGGGCGGCCAAATCGAAGTCATTCCCCGGCGGCTCAGCTTCGGCGCCTCGCTCTACAACCTCAACCAAGCTCAACTGGCCAGCTACCAGGACGAGCGGGTGCCCACTGTACTCAAAACTGGCTTGGCCTATCGCCCCACCACGCAAGTGCTGCTGCTGGTCGAAACCGAAAAGGACGTGGAGCGGGCCGCCAACTTCAAGGCTGGCCTTGAGTACCGGCCGGTGCCCGCGCTGGCGGCCCGTATCGGCCTGGCTACCGGCACGGAGCAGGTCAGCGCTGGGATTGGCGTGCTGGCCGGGGCATTCCAAATTGATTACGCGGCGGCTTTTCAGCAGTCCCTGGGCTTCAGCCAGCACCTGAGCGTGAGTAAATCCTGGGGAAGGCAGGTTTTTAATTAATAATTAGTAATTAAAAATTAGGGATGAAACAACTCGTTACGCTCGGTCTTTCGCGGTGCCGCAGGCTAATTATAAACCTGGTAGTTCGGGCGGTTAATTCGTTGGCTAACAGATTTAAATTGGCTTTCGTTTTCCTGTTAATTATTAATTCTCAATTACTAATAACTAATTCAGTATTCAGCCAGGATTACACCCGGCGGGCGCCTGATTTGGACCGGCTTACGCAGGAGCTATTCGCGGAAATTCAATCGGACCAGGTGCCGTACGAGGACCTTTACGAAACGCTCCTTCAATATTATCAGACGCCCATCAACCTCAACACGGCTACTCGCGAGGAGCTGCGCTCGCTGCTGCTGCTGACCGAAAACCAGATAACGACCCTGCTCCGGCACCGCGAGGCCAACGGCGACCTGCTGAGCGTGTATGAGCTGCAAAGCATTGAGGGCTACGACCTGCGGACGATAAACCGCATTTTGCCGTTTATGAGCGTGCTGAGCGGCAGCCAGAACGCCTCGCGCGGCTCGTTGTGGCAGCGCATTGCCCACGAAGACAACAACGCCCTGTACCTGCGCTACGAGCGGGTGCTCCAGCAGCGCCAGGGCTACACGCCGCCCACGCTGTTTCAGGGCCGGCCCACCACGCGGTACCTTGGCTCGCCCGACAAGATGCTGATACGCTACCGGGTGAGCCACACCAAGGATTTCAGCCTGGGCTTTTCGCTGGAAAAAGATGCCGGCGAACAACTCACCTGGAACCCAAAAAACGGTCAGTTCGGCGCCGATTACGTGTCGGCGCACTTCCTGGTGCAGGAGCGGGGCCGGCTGAAAACGCTGGCTTTGGGCGACTACCAGCTGCAATTCGGGCAGGGGCTGCTGCTTTCGTCGGGCCTGGGCGTGGGCAAGGGGGCCGAAACCATTACCACGCTGCGCCGCTCGTCGGTGGGTGTGCGGGCGTATTCGTCGCTGCTCGAAAACTCGTTTTTTCGCGGTGGAGCGGCCACGGTGCAGGTAACGCCCACCGTGCAGGCCACGGGCTTCGTGTCGCACAAATACGTGGATGCCAACCTCCAGCAGACGTCGGATTCGCTGGCGCAGTTCGACGAATTCACGTCGGGCCTGCTCCTGACCGGGTTTCACCGCACGGCCTCGGAGCTGGCCAACCGCCACCAGCTGGCCGAAACCGTGGGTGGCGGCAACCTGGGCTACACCAGCCGCAACGGCAACCTGGCCGTGGCGGCCACCGGCGTGTTCACGCACTACGGCACGCCGCTGCTCAAGCGCGCCGAGCCCTACAACCGGTTCGAGCTGAGCGGTAAGCAAAACCTGGCGCTGTCGGTGAACTACAGCTACGTGTGGCGCAACCTGCTGCTGTTTGGCGAGTCGGCCCGAACCAGCAGCGGGGGCCTGGGCACCGTGAACGGCCTGCTGGCCAGCCTCGGCCCTACCGTGGACGCGGCCGTGCTGGTGCGGCACTACGACCGGAATTTCAACACCATTTACGGTAACGCTTTCGGCGAAAACACCCGCAACATCAACGAAACCGGGGTGTACCTGGGCCTGAAAGTGCGCCCCGTAGCCCACTGGGAAGTATCGGCCTATTACGACCAGTTCAGCTTTCCGTGGCTGCGCTACCGAGCCAGCGCCCCCACCGACGGCCACGATGCCCTGCTGCGCCTGGCCTTCACGCCCACCAAAACCAACCTGCTTTACGTGCAGCTGCGCCAGCGCCTGAAACCCCGCGACCTGTCCGCCGACGGTGCCACCCACCCGGTGCCGCTGCCCGGCGAGCAGCTCCGCCAAAGCGTGCTGCTGTATTACAATACCGCGCCGGCTCCCAACCTGGAGCTGCGCACCCGCGTGCAGGCCTCGCGCCTGCGCGACGACGACGGCCGGGCCTGGCGCCGGGGCTACGTGCTGGCCCAGGACCTGAGCTACCGTCCCAACTCCGTGCTCAGGCTCACGGCCCGCTACTCCCTCTTCGATTCCGACGACTACGACACCCGGCAGTACGTGTATGAGCAGGACGTGCT
>JAYSZD010000383.1:0-1742 GCA_043738185.1 Hymenobacter sp.
GCCGACGCCCACTACTACCGCTACCTGCGCCGCTACCTGAGCAGCCCGCGCGACGCCGCCAAAACCCTGGTGCGCTTCCACTACGACACCCAGGAGGACGTGTTTGACCTGGTGAGCTACCAGAAGGGCGGCGCCATCGTGGACATGCTGCGCACCTACCTCGGCGACGAGGTGTTCTTCGCCGGCCTGCAAAAGTATCTGCAGGATAACAAGTTCGGCAACGGCGAGGCGCACCAGATGCGGCTGGCCTTCGAAGCCGTTTCGGGCCAGGACCTGAACTGGTTCTACAACCAGTGGTACTTCGCGCCGGGCCACCCGGTGGTCACCATCGATTATGCCTGGGACGCGGCCAAGAAAGTGCAGTCTGTGACCGTGAAGCAAACCCAGCCGGGCGAGCCGTTTCGCCTGCCGTTCGCCATCGATTACTACGTAAAGGGCCAGAAGCAGCGCCAGCAGGTGGAGATGACGGAGGCTACGCAGACCTTCAGCATGCCCCTGGCGGCCAAGCCCGAGCTGGTGAACGTGGATGCCAACAAGAAGACGCTCTGGCAGAAAACGGATAACAAGCCGTTGGCCGACTTCGTGTATCAGTTCGGCAACGCCCCGCTGTTTGTGGACCGCGTGGAAGCCCTGCGCGCCGCCGCCAAGGAGCAAACCACCAACGCCGCCGCCCGCGGCGTGCTGGTGGCCGCTCTCGGCGACAAATTTGGCGGCCTGCGCGCCGCCGCCGCCGAAGCCCTGAACCTCGACGACAAAGCCGTGGCCAAAGCCGCCGCCGCCACCCTGCGCAAGCGGGCCGTCAGCGAAAAAGAATCAGTGGTGAAAGCCCAGCTGCTCACGGCCCTGGCCAAGCTGAAAGACAAAAAAGACGAGAAGCTGTTCAGTCAGGAACTCAACAGCCAGTCGTACAGCGTGCAAGGCGCCGCCCTCCGCGCACTGGGCACGGTGCAGCCCACGCAAGCCCTGGCCCGCGCCAAAGCCTTCGAGACGGAAAGCAACGGCTCCCTGGCGCAGGCCGTTACCGAGGTGTACGCCACAAACGGCACCATTGCCCAGTGGGCCTTCATTCGTGACAAATTCGACGCGGCCCGCCCCAATGCTCAATTCAACATGCTGGAGCCGATGGCCGGCATGCTCGGCCGCCTCGACGACGCCACCGCCATCACCGAGGGCATCACCCGCCTCACCAGCATTGGCGCGAAATACAAGAGCTACGGAGCCGACAAGCCCGTAATCGACATGCTGCAAGGCATTGCCAAGGCCCAGGCCAGCCGCCCCAACGCCGCCGCAACGCAGCAAGCCGTAGCCAAAGCCGTGGCCGAGATTGAAGCGGCCAAGTAAGCCGCGCCTGTGGCGCAAACGAAAGGCCTTCCGCAAGTTGCGGAAGGCCTTTTTTTGTTGTTTCAACGGAATTCGCGCGACGCGGTTTTACTTCGTTACGGAGGCCGCGTTGGTCTGAGCCGGGTCGTGCTTCGGGCCTTCGTAGTTGCTCGAATCCTCCTCGGCTGTGGGGGGCTCCGGCACCTTTAATTCCTCGGCCTGCGCGTCTTCTTGCGTGTCTTCTGACAGCTGTACTTCGGTGCCGTAAATCTGCTCCAACTCCTGCATTACGGTGTCGCTGTCTACGGCCAGGTCCTTCAGCACGCCATCGGCAATGTCGTACACGAGGCCGTGCAGGCGGGGCGGGCTATCGGTGCGCATGGCGTTCTGAATGATATTCGTTTTGGCCAGATTGTGCACCT
>JAYSZD010000384.1:0-1740 GCA_043738185.1 Hymenobacter sp.
AGCCGGCGGCCCCGATGCGCAACAGGAGATTCACGTGCCGGCCGCCTTTCCGCACCTCTTCAAAACGGCCCTCGACTGGGACTACATGACCGTGCCGCAAGCCGGCCTGAACGGGCGGCGAGAATTCAACCCCCGGGGCAAGATGCTGGGTGGCTCCAGCTCCATGAACGCCATGATTTTTATGCGCGGCAACCCCAACGACTATAACCGCTGGGCTGAAATGGGCAACCGGGGCTGGGCCTACCAGGACCTGCTGCCCTACTTCCGCAAAACCCAGCACCAGGAGCGCGGCGAGTGCGCCCACCACGGCGTGAACGGCCCCATAAACACCGCCAACCTGCGCGACCCGAACCCCCTGAGCCTGGCCTTCGTGGAAGCCGCCACCCAGGCCGGCTACGCCCCCAACGACGACTTCAACAACGGCGAGCAAACCGGCTTCGGCCTCTACCAGGTGACCCAGAAAAACGGGCTGCGGTGCAGCTCTGCCGGCGGCTACCTGCACCCCGCCCTGCCGCGCGAAAACCTCACGGCCATCACCCACGCCCACGTCACGGAGCTGCTCATTGAGGACGGCCGTTGCGTGGGCGTGGCTTACGTGCACGACGGCCAGCCGCAGCAGGTGCGGGCCCGCCGCGAAGTCATCCTCAGCGGCGGCACCATCAACTCGCCGCAGGTGCTGATGCTCTCGGGCATCGGGCCGGCCGAGCACCTGCGCCAGCACGGCATTCCGGTGAAGCTCGACCTACCCGGCGTGGGCCAGAACCTGCAGGACCACATGTTCCTGCCCGTGGCCTACCATTGCACCCAGCCGGTTTCGCTGGCCGATGCCACGTCGCCCGAACAAGGGGCCCGCTTCCATAACGAGCAGATGGGCATGCTCACCTCCAACATCGGCGAGGCCGGGGGCTTCATTGATTTGGGCATCGACGGCTCGCCCGAAATTCAGTTTCACTTCGGGCCCAGCTGGTTCATTCACCACGGCGCGGGCAACCCCGAGGGGCACGGCTATACCCTGCTGCCGGGCGTGGTGCGCCCCCACAGCACGGGCAGCGTCACCCTAAACTCGGCCGACCCCTTCGACAAAGCCCTCGTGGACCCCAACTACTACGGCGACCCACACGACATGGAGCTGATGAAGCAGAGCGTAGCCGCCGCGTTCGCCATCGCTGAGCAGCCCGCCTTCGCCCCCTACCGCGGCGAGCGCCACCTGCCCGGCCCCGACGTGACCACACCTGAAGCCCTCGAAAACTTCATCCGCGACTACACGATGACCATCTATCACCCCGTGGGTACTTGCAAAATGGGCCACGACGCGCTGGCCGTGGTCGATGATACGCTCAAGGTGCACGGCATCGCCGGGCTGCGCGTGGCCGATGCCTCCATCATGCCCATCATCATCAACGGCAACAGCAACATCCCCACCATGGTCATCGGCGAGAAGTGCGCCGCCATGATACTGCAGGAGCTGGATACCGCTGGCATGGCCCACGACCTGGCCATGGCCGGCGCCGCGGCCGCCGAATAACGCAACCGCCCGCGCCCGGCCCGCGGCGCGACGTACCGTTGCATTAGCAGTAACTGTAGCAAAACAGAACGGTCATGCCGAGCCTGTCGAAGCATTTTTACCGCAATACTAATTAGGACTTACGCAGTGAGCAGCTGGCGCGCGTCTCTGACGCGCTGCCGACTGGTTTCGAGTCTCTGACTCGCCGCCTGAACGATACGTCAACGCCATCAGGT
>JAYSZD010000385.1:0-1740 GCA_043738185.1 Hymenobacter sp.
GGTCGGTGACCGGGTTGGGGTAGAGGCTGAGCGCCGCCCCGGCGCTGGCGCTGGCCAGGGTGGGCAGCGCTTCGCGGGCGGCCGGGGCCGGATACGTCACATTAAAGTTGAATTGGCCTACCGAGCCGTAGAAGGAGTAGCCGGTGGTGGCGGGGTCGCCCGCGGAATTGCTGGAAATCTTCAGGTAGTAGGTGCCCGCCGCCAGGGTTTTGCTGAACGAGAAGTTGAGCGAATCAATGGGAGCTTGGCTACTGTAGGCCCCCATTAGAACTTGGCTACTGTTATAGAGCCGCACCGCGGCGCGGAGGTTTCCGGCGCGGTTTTTCACGGTTGACAGGTTGAAAATCATCGCGCCGCCGCCCGTGCGAAAGGAGTAATAAGGTTCGTCGCGGACGAACCGGACGACGCCAAAACCGTCGGCGCGGGTACCGTTAAGGGTCAGTACTTTGGCCGTGGCAAAACTGAGGTTTGCGGGGTCGGGACGGTAGCCCACGCCGTTCTCGGGGCCCGCAATGATGGCCACGTCGTCTTCCAAGTTGTTGGCAAGCGCATATTGGCCCTTGCTCCACTGCGTGACGTTCTTGTAAGGGCCGAAGCCCATAATCGGAGCCCAAGCCCCATGGCCTGCATAGTACTTCTCTACTGTGCCATCAGTCAACTTGCGGCCGTCGTGGGTCAGGCCCAGGGTGTGGCCCACCTCATGCGAAACGGTTTGCGCGCAGTCACGCACTTCTGTCAAAAACGCCCAGCAGACGATGTCGTTGGCTCTGCTGAAACTTTTGGTAACAGCTATCCCGCCAACACCAGGGCCTGCAATGGTGAGCTGGCTTTTTGGCGAAATAACGCAGCGCATGCGTTTGCCGATGGGATAGGAGTTGAACACCGCTTCGTCGGTCGTCACGTTCAAGCTAAAGGGGCGAAAGTCTTCGGCCACCCGGTTCCACACGAGTTTCAGGTCCGCGTCGGTAATGCCGGCGGCGGCAGCGGTGTAGGCAAGGCCCTTGTTCCAGTAGGCGCCGGCGGGCAAGTTGTGGCCGTCCGTGTCGAGGAAAATGCAGCCTGTTCCTGCAGGGTAGCTTTGCAGCGATATCACCGTGGTGCGCTGGGCCGTGTTGGGTGCGCTGGGCGCCGCGGTGGCGGCGGCGGTCGGGGTCGGGTCCTTCGGCATTTTGTAGTCAACGCACATCTCCTTCTCGATGTCGACCGCGCGCACGCGCACGTTGCCCTGCGCATCGGCCGTGTAGCGGTAGGCCTGGTGGCTGGCCGGCAGCAGAAGAGTGCCCTCCACCGCCTTGCCCGCCAGGCGCAGCTGAAACATGGAACCGGCCGAGCCGGGGACGCCGCCCATCACGTACTCGCCCGTTTTTCCCAGGTCCTCGCGGTAGTTCACCTGCCCGGCAAAGGACAGGGCGGGGCCCACGCGCAGCGTGACGGTCGCCGGGCCGCGCTGGGCCGCGCCCGCCGCCTGCTGGGTTTCGAGCTGGCCCACCAGCTCCTGGGTGGTGCCCAGGGCGAACGCGGGGCCGTCGCTGGGGCGTTGGCTCTGGGCCGAGGCCCCGCCGGCAACGCCGAAAAACAGGGCCGTGCTCAGCCCGCATGCGTAAAATGTTTTCATTGGGTAAAAGAAAAAAGTGAAAAAAAGCGGGGAGCCGGTTCGTCCCGGCTCCCCGCGTGGGGTTATTCTTTGCTGAAGCGGCTCACCACGGTGGGCTGGCCTTTGCCCGTCAGCACCACGGTGTA
>JAYSZD010000386.1:0-1737 GCA_043738185.1 Hymenobacter sp.
TTCATCAGTTTCATAAACGCATGCAAGTATGCTGAAAGATAAAACGGCCGCCCCAGATTTCTCTGAGGCGGCCGTTTCACTTCCCGAAAAGCGGAAGAATTACTTCTGCGACATCTGAGCGCCGCCGCTTTCCTTCAAACGAATCAAATTCAGGGCCGAGCCGGCTTTGAACCACTCAATCTGGCCTTCGTTGTAGGTGTGGTTGAGGGTGATGAGGTCGGTGTCGCCGTCGGTGTGATGCAGGCGGGCCTGTAGGGGCTGGCCGGGCGTGAAGTTGGTCAGGCCGAGGATATCGATGGTGTCGCCCTCCTCAATCAGGTCGTAGTCGGCCTTATTGTCGAAGGTGAGGCCCAGCATGCCCTGCTTTTTCAGGTTGGTTTCGTGAATGCGGGCGAAGCTCTTCACAATCACGGCGCGCACGCCGAGGTGGCGGGGCTCCATGGCGGCGTGCTCGCGCGAGCTGCCTTCGCCGTAGTTCTCATCACCTATCACGACCGTGCCGACGCCGATGCTCTTGTAGCCACGCGCGGCCTGGGGCACGGTGGTGTAGCCGTCGCCCTGCGTCGAGAAGTCCCGCACCTCATTGGCCTTGCCGTTGAAGGCATTGGTGGCACCGATGAGCATGTTGTTGGAGATGTTGTCCAGGTGGCCGCGGTATTTCAGCCACGGTCCGGCCATCGAAATGTGGTCGGTGGTGCACTTGCCCTGGGCCTTGATGAGCAGGCGCAACCCTTTCAGGTCGGTACCTTCCCAGGCCTTGAACGGCTCCAGCAGCTCCAAACGGTCGGAGGTGGGGCTTACCAGCACCTGCACGCCGCTGCCATCGGCCGCAGGCGCCTGGAAACCGGCATCTTCCACGGCAAAGCCGAGGGGCGGCATCTCCACACCCACCGGCTCGTCGAGCCGCACGGGGCCATTGGCGCTGGGCAGGGTGTCGGTGAGGGGATTGAAGGTCAGGTCGCCGGCGATGGCGAAGGCCGTCACGATTTCGGGCGAAGCCACGAAAGCGTGAGTGTTCGGGTTGCCGTCGTTGCGCTTGGCAAAGTTGCGGTTGAAGCTCGTGATGATGGAGTTGCGGCGCTTGGGGTCGTCGATGTGGCGAGCCCACTGGCCGATGCAGGGGCCGCAGGCATTGGCCAGCACCACGCCGCCCATGTCGGCAAACGTGTCGAGCAGGCCGTCGCGCTGCACGGTGTAGCGCACCAGCTCCGAACCGGGCGTGATGGTGAACTCGGCGTTCACGGTCAGGCCCTTGCTCACGGCCTGGGCGGCAATGCTGGCGGCGCGGGTGATGTCCTCGTAAGAAGAGTTGGTGCAGGAGCCGATGAGGCCCACTTCCAGCTTCTCGGGCCAGCCGTGCTCGCGCACCGCGGCAGCAAACTCCGAGATGGGCCAGGCGGCGTCCGGCGTGAACGGGCCGTTCACGTAGGGCTCCAGGGTGTTGAGGTCGATTTCGATAAGCTGGTCGTAGAACCGCTCGGGCTGGGCGTATACCTCGTCGTCGGCGCGCAGGTGCTGGCGCACGGCGGCGGCAGCCTCGGCGATTTCGGCGCGGCCGGTGCCGCGCAGGTAGTCGCCCATTTTCTCGTCGTAGGAGAACACCGACGTGGTAGCGCCGATTTCAGCGCCCATGTTACAGATGGTGCCTTTGCCGGTGGCCGAGAGGCTTTCGGCGCCGTCGCCGAAGTACTCCACGATAGCGCCGGTGCCACCCTTCACGGTCAGGATGCCGGCTAC
>JAYSZD010000387.1:0-4211 GCA_043738185.1 Hymenobacter sp.
CGCCTCCAGCTCACGCTTGAACGCTACCTACACCGCCAGGAGTTGCGCCTGGCAGTTGCCAACGGTCAACTAGCCGGGCATAAGTCTTCCCTCAGCTCACTAAAAAAGACCCAATAATTCCCACTGTGTTAACTACTCACTGTTAACTGATAACTGCTAATTAGAAATGACTTACTGCGAAGCCGTTGAAGAGCTGGAAACCATTCTGCGCGCCCTGGAAACCGATGCCGTGGACGTGGACGACCTCACCGCGCGCGTCGAACGCTCGGCCGAACTCATTCGCCTGTGCCGCCACAAGCTGCGCCACGCCGAAACTTCTCTGGACCGGGTGTTCGACTCGCTGGACGCCGAAGATGACGCCGATGAACTATCAATGGAAGACAATGAGGAAGAAGACGAAGACGAAGACGAAAGCGGGGACGAACTGGACGAGCTGGACGACAACGACGAGAATGACAACCTGCCCGGCGGCCCCGGCCGTCCCTGGTAGCGCATTCGAGCGTCCGGGTTGGGTCGGACTATGTTGGAGCTGCTGCATTATAAATCCTAAATAACCCCTTGTTTTTTACATTTGACCAAGAGCCCAACACTCTTTTTCTCGTTGAGAAAGTGTTGGCACAACGCTAAAATCCCATTTCCTCAATATTTTAGCATCAAAAGCCGCCCCGCTGATATGTTGCGAGTGCCTCCCCAATGCTGAGCGGGGACGCTACCAGAACGAATCTTTGCTTACTTTCCCGGACTTTGAAGTCTGACGCCCGCGCTTTGCCCAACGCCCCGCTTTTATTCGGACAGAATAGAACGCGGTTTTTCACCTCTTTTATGATTTCCGCCCGCTATCGGGGGGCCTTCCTGTGAACGAACTCTCGCCTTTCGTGCTGCTCATTCCCCTCCTGCTCGGGTTGGTGTGGTTTGTCGCGCGTTCTCAGCGGGCCAGAATTCAGCAGCAAAATGAAATTTCCCAACTAAAAGCCGCCGCCCAGCAACAAGCCCTCACCGCTGCGCTAGTGGCCCAGGAAGACGAGCGGCAGCGCATTGCCGGCGAGCTGCACGACGGCGTGGGCACCATTCTGGCGCTGGCAAAGCTGCACCTCTTTGCGCCCGGCAGCCCACCCGCGCCCGAAGCCAGCGCCCTCATCGACCAGGCCGTGGCCGAGGTGCGGCGCATTTCCCGCAACCTGCAGCCGGCCACGCTGCAGCAGCTGGGCCTGGCCCAGGCCCTGTGCGCGCTGGTGCAGGCCGTCCCCGCCAACAACGGCCCGGACGTGCAATTGGAGCAGGAAACCCCGATGGGACGGCTCATTCCCCCGCATGAGCTTATGGTATACCGTATTGCTCAGGAGCTCATCGCCAATGGCCTGACGCACGCCGATGCCACGCACATTGTACTGCGCATGGGCCTCCTACCCGGCCAGCTCACCCTCACTTACTCCGATGATGGCCAGGGATTTGACCTGGAAGCATTGGAAGAACTGCCGCCGCTAGGTCCGCATGGGCAGCCGGCAGGCATGGGCCTTATCAACCTGCGCAGCCGCGTGGCCGTGCTCGGGGGCCAGCTCCATTATCATTCTGAGCCCGGCGTGGGCACTCGCGTCGAAGCTATTCTACCGGTTACGCTGCTGCCTGCGGGCACGCCCACTCCTACTTATTCCCTTCTCTCATGATTCCCAACAACAAGCCCACTGACGGCTCCACGCCCGTGCGGCTCGCCATTGTCGACGACCATATCTTATTTCGCAAAGGACTGCGGGCCCTGCTCAGCGGCTACGCGGGCATTGAAGTGGTGTGCGAAGCCGGCAACGGCCAGGAACTCCTCGAACTCCTCGACCAAGGCAGCCAGCCCAACGTGGTGCTGATGGACATGCAAATGCCCATCCTCGACGGCCTGCAAACTACCCGGCTGCTGCGCACGCAGTTTCCCGCAGTGCGCGTAGTCATTATTTCCATGCACGACGACCCATCGCTGGTGAGCACGGTGCTGGCCGAGGGCGCCCACAGCTACCTCGTAAAAAACACATCGCCCGAAGAAATGCGCAGCGCCGTGATGGCCGCCGCTGCCGCCGGCGAGCGGGTGAAATAGCGAAATAGCGAGGGGAGAGTCTGAGGTTCAGTTTGCGCAGCATGGCGCAGATAAAACCTTAAACTCCCCCCTCGCTATTTCGCTATTTCACCCGCTCGCCGCTAGAGCGTGGCCGAGAGGCCCACGGTGAACGTGCGGCCGCGGTTGAAGAAGGCCTGCAGGTCGGCAGGGCTGCTGGTGTTGGAGTTAGACCGGTTCGATACGTCGGTGAAGTAGTACTCGTCCAGCACGTTGAGCAGGGAGCCTTTGAGGGCAAAGCGCACCCGGTCGTTCAGCATAGGCTTGAACTCGTAGCCCATGTGCAGGTCGAGGTTGCGCGAGGTAGGCAGGCGGTACGAGTCGGTGCTGGTGGTGGGTTCGAGGATGGTTTCGGGGTTGAAGTCAGCGTAATACTTGGTGAAGAGCAGGAACGACGGCCGGATGTAGGCCCCGCGGAAGGGCTCGTAGCGCAGGCCAATCTGGAACTGGTTCTGGGCGGCGTCGCCCACGTGGGTACCGTCGAGGTACACGGGCTGGTCCACCACGTCCGGGTTCACGAACGAGCCGTCTTCGAAGGTTTGGTTGAGCAGGCCGCGGCCCGTCCAGCGCCAGTCGCCCAGCGAAATGGCCGCGTTCAACTGCAGGCGGCGGCTGATTTCCTGGGCCACGCTCAGTTCCACGCCGGCGTGGCGGGCATTCACGTTGCGCACGTTGCTATACACGGCCTCGCCGGTAGCGGCCGAAAATGAAGTGGTGGTTTTGTTGGACCAGAGCGTGTAGTACGCGTTCAGGGTCACTTTCAGGCTGGGGTAGGTGATGCCGTAGCCGATTTCGGCGCTTGAAATGCCTTCGGGCTTCACGTTGTCGTACTTACGCCCCTGGTTGGTGTAGAGCAGGTTGAAAAACGGCACCTTGCTGTTGTAGCCGATATTGGCGAAGAAGTTGTCGTGCTCCGAGATGTTATAGTTGGCCCCGGCCTTCACGCTGTAACCCGTAAAGCGGGTCCAGTCGGTTTCGATGGGCTGGTTGTCGGCCGCACGGAGCTGGAAATAGTCGATGCGCTTGTACGACACCTCCGAGAGCGTGGCGCTGACCACTGCCGAGAGCAGCGGCGTCTTGTATTCGAGCTGCGTGTAGCCGCCCAGCCAGCGGGGTTTGCCATCGTAGTTGTAACCCAGCTTGTCGCCCACCTGCAAAGGGGTAGCGGGGTCCGCGTTGCGGTTGCCGGGGTTGGTGGCAAATTTAGCCCCCAGCAAGTCGCGCACTTCGCGGTAGTGCAGGCCGGTGTAGTCGCGGCCGTCCACGCCGGCCGAAAGCGTGAGCGTTTCGTCGAGCAGGTAGTCGCCGCCCACCACAAAGCCGTACCAGCGGTGGCTGTTCACGCTGTTGATGAGGAAAGACGTGGCCCGGCCGGTCGGGTTTGGGTTGATGCCCTGGCCCACGTTGTCGTCGTAGATTTTCTGAAAATCCGTTTGGCCGGTCACGCTGTTCTGAGCAATGGTAGTGGAGCCGCCGCTGGTGAGGCCGCTGGAGCCGCCGCCCGTGCCATACGAAGCATACAGCACCGACGACACAAACAGCTTATCGTTGACCTGCCAGAGGTCGTTGAAGTTCACCTGGGGCTTGTGGTAGAAGTTGGTGCGCTCGTTGAGCACCTCCTGACCGTTGCTCACCTTATTGCCGTTGGCATCCACGCTGTAGCGGTCGAGCGTGCCCCAGTACGGGTTGTACTGAAAGCCGCGGTTGCCGTTGGCCACTGGCTTCGCGCCAATTTCGCGGGCCTTCTCATCCGAAATCAGCGCTACCTGCGCCGGGAAAGAGCGCTGCCCGTGCTTCTGGGGCGAGCCCAGGCCGGTGAGCGACAGGTTGTGCTTGCCCGCCCGCTTGCTCACGGTGCCAAAGTAGGTCCAGGCATCATCAAAGGCTTTGTCCACCCAGCCGTCGGAAGTGCGGCGCGAGCCGTAAGCCGTCACGGCCCAGCCACCCTTCAGCTGCCCCGAACTGAGCATGAGTGAGTACTTCTGGTAGTTATTGGAACCGGTTTCGACCCGCGCCAGCACGGACTTTTTATCGTCGAAGCCCTTGGTGAGCACGTTGATGGTGCCGCCCACCGAAGGCACGGCAATCTTGGAAGCCGACAGGCCGCGCTGCA
>JAYSZD010000388.1:0-4202 GCA_043738185.1 Hymenobacter sp.
GCGCTAGCCCGGAAACCGGAAGGCAATAAACCAGAACGGTCCTGCGGAGCTTGGCTCCGCGGGACCGTTCTGGTTTTGACTGTTAAAGCAGATTTTATCTGGCCTTTCGCAAGTAGATATTGCCGTTGAAGGTCTTCATCATAACCCCGGCGCCGCCACCGTTTACCTTGCCGTAAGTCCAGTCGTCGGTGCTGAGGCGGGTGAGGCCGTTTTCGCTGGTGCGGTTGACTTTGGCGGGGCTTTTGTCCACGGCCACGTCGAAATCACTGTACACTTCGCCGCGTTCCGATTTCATCTTGAGCGCGACCTTTACGTTGCCGGGAAAGGTCACGTCCACCTTGCCGTTGAGGGTGGAAAAGGCCATGGGCGCACCCGACGTCACCTTGTTGAAGGTGGCAATCAGGTTGCCGTTCACGGTGGTGGCCACGGCCGAGCCCGACACTTGCTTCAGGGTGATGGAACCGTTTACGTTGTTGATTTCCAGCTCGCCGCTCACGTTTTCGACGCTGATGTCGCCATTGTTTACAGTGCTGATTCTAAGCGAAAAATTCTGCGGAACCTTGATAGTCAGGTCGATGAGCCGCGTAGGCGAGTCCGTCGAAATTTCCACATTGTTGTTCTTTTCCTCCACCGTCAGGTTGAGGCTGGTGCCGGCTGAGAGACGTTTCAGGCCGCCGGATTCGGGCGCGGCGGGGCGGCGGTTGGTAGCGGCCCGGCCGGCGGCGTCAACCACCACGCTTTTGCCGCTGTAGCCGCTCACGTGAATGGACCCGTTCACGAGGCCCACTTCCAGCGTTCCGGGCTTGTCGGGCGAGGTCAGGGTCACGGTGAGCTGTTCTTTGGCGTTGTCCTGCGCTTGGCCGGTAAGAGCGCCGCCGAGCAGCAGCAGGGCAATAGTGACCTGCCGTACGGTAAACCGCAAGGTTTTTTCAAGAATATTATTCATTGGGGATAGCTCTAAGTGCCTGTTCCAAATTAAACAGACATGGTGTTTGATGTAGCTCTTTATTAATGAAGCTGTTTAGTAATAGTTACGTTGCCGTTGAGGGTTTCGAAGCGGAGGTCGGGGCCGCCGTTGCCCAGGCGCACGGCCGTGGCTTTGCTGAGCGTGTAGACGGTGCCGCCGCCGCGGCCTTCCTGGTTTTTGGTCACTTGCGCCGGCAGGATTTCGGCGTTGGGAAAGTCAGTGTAGAACTCGCCGTGCATGCTCTTAAAATGCATATCGGCGGCCAGGCTCGCCGGGTAACGCACCCTAATCTCGCCGTTAATGGTCTTGTAGCTGGAGGCGCCGGGCGGCGTGGCAGCGTAGGTGGCGTCCACATTGCCGTTCACGGTGTGGGCCTGGGTGGTGCCTTTCACATTGGTGAGGCTAATGGGGCCGTTCACGTTGCTTACGTGCAGCGGGCCGGTCACGTCCCGCACGTCCAGCGTGCCGTTGTTCACCGTCGAAACGTGCAGATTCATGGCGTAGGGCACTTTCACCACGTAATCAAACTCGTAGCGGTACTTGATGGGCCGCTCGCTCCAGTTGCCGCGGGTGTTGCGGGGCCGGGAGTCGAAGGGACCGGCCATGTACACAATCACGCTGTCGTGGCGCTGCATAAAGCCTGGTTTGGCTTCAGCTTTGCCCGCTTCCAGGGTTTTGGCGTCCTCGGCCCGAATGGTTCGGGTAGCTTCCACCAGCACTTTGCTGCCGGCATAGCCCTGCACCGACACCGACCCCTGCACGTTGTAGACGGCCAGCGTGCTGCGGCCCGCGTCGCCGGTCAGCGTAAATTCTTTGCTGACTTTCTCGGTAAATTCTTTGGTCTGGGCACCGCAGGCCGTGCTAAACAGTAGCACCAGCAGGGCGCTGAGGCCGGGGCGAAAGCTGAGTCTGGTCATGGGAAGGAGGAGCTAAGGGCGCGGAGGGCCGGCCGGTTGAGAGGGTTTGAATAGTTTGTTCGAGCTTGCTTTTCACGGACTCGTCGAGGTTGTCCTGCTTAAGCAGCTCGCGAAGCGGCTTCACGGACCGGCGCTCCTGCAGCTGCGCCATCACGTCGGCCAGGGCCGTTTGCACCAGCGGCGATTCTTGCCGGGCCAGCGAGTGCACCAGGCCCAGGCGCACCGCGGGGTCCTGCGCCAGGGGCGCCAGGGCTTCCAGCGTGGCCAGCCGCACGTTCACGTTGGGGTCGTTGTCGAGGGTGCTCAGCAGGGCTTCTACCACCCTGGTCGTTGGCTCGTCGAGCTGCCGGGTGTAGCTCACGGCCCGCAGTCGCTCGCTGGCCGAGGGGTTTTCGATGAGGGCCAGCAGCATCAGCTGCCTCATGTCGCCCATCTGGGCGGCCAGCTGCGCTATCTGCTGCTGGTAGGTCGCGTCGGTCGGGCGGGAGTTATTGAGCCAGTACCCGCCCACGAGGCCCACGCCCAGCAAACACAGGCTGTACACCGCCCGCAGCAGCGGCCGCGACACGTCCCGGCTCAGCCACCACTGCCACAGGCCTGGCAGGGAGTAGCCCGGCGCGGCAGCCACCGGCTCTTCGAAGGTGGCCAGCAGGGCGTAGAAGTTGGGCCGCAGTTGGGGGCTGGGCTCCGGCACGCGCACCCGGCCCAGCGTATGCCACACGGCCTGCACCGCCCGCAGCTCCGCGCGGCAGTCGGCGCACTCGGCCAGATGCGCCGTTAGCGCGGCCTGTTCCGTAGCGGGCAGCTCGCCGCTCAGGTAGTCCAGTAATTGCTCCTCGGAGTGTTCACAAGTCATAGTATAGCTTAGTTTTCGATGCGTAGATAGACGGTTTTCAATTCCTTCAGGGCGCGGTGCACGCGCACTTTCACGGCGCCTTCGGTGGTATTCAGCACTCGGGCTATTTGCGCGTATTTCATTTCCTGGAAGCGGCTCAATACCAGTATTTCGCGGTTTTCGGGACTCAACCGGGTAAGGGCCTGGTGCAGCTGGGCCGCTTCCTGGTCCTGCTCCAGGCCCTCATCGGCGCGGCGGCCACCGCCGAGGTGTTCGGCCACGGCGGCCACATCGGTGTGGTGGCGGTAGTGGCGGTTTTTCTTTGCGTGGTCGGCCAGTACGTTGCGGGCCAGGTGGTACATCCAGGTGCGAAACTCGCCGGCCCCGGTGAAGGTGTGGCGATACTTGAGCATGCGATAAAACACAGTTTGCACGAGGTCTTCGCTGGCATCGGCCCGCCCCAGCATGTGGTAGAGAAATCCGAAGAGCTGCCGATGATGGCGCTCAAAAAGTAGCCCCATCCGATTCACATCCCCGGCTTTCACCCGCAGCATCAAGGCATTATCCGATAGCGAGTCCAATTCTGTAGGGCGTAATATTTGGGGGTATTTGGCCGTGGACACCGCGCCGCACCGGGAAGGTTACCGACCAGTAGTAAATAATTATTTTAATCCTCCTGCTTTCCATGGATAAATATCATTCTCTTTTCTCACCAACAGTGAGTTGCGCCAAATACAACTTCTGTTTACGATGGCGCAGAACCGCTGCGCTGACGTGCGCCAGCCAGCAACCCCAAAGCGACGGCCAGCGGATAACCCTGGCCCGACAGGAATCGTAAGCAATTGAACGCCGGCTGTTTGCTTCAAAACAGCCGGCGTTTTCCTTTCCCCTTATTTTTCTCCTGCCATGAAATTGCTTTTCCTGCTGGCCAGCGCGGTTTTTGCCACCACGGCGCACGCCCAAACCGTTCCCTTCGACCCCACCGCGCCCGTGCGGGGCGGCAGCCAGGGCCAGACCGCCATCCCGCCCGTCAACCCAGCCCTGAACCAGAGCACCATCCAGGGGCCTTCGCAGGTGCAGCGCACGACCACCAACCGCGACGCCCAGCCCAGCCGGCAGGTTTCGGACCAGGGCGCTTTCACCCCGGCAGCCACGCCGGAGCTTTCGCCCTCGGCCCGCCCCGACGTCCGGGAGCAGCCCATTATCAAGGACCAACGCCGCCGCCAATCCACCGAAGTGGTTCCCACCCGTTCGCGCCGCAGCAACAGCAGCAACGTGCCGCAGCCATAAGGGGCGGTTAGCCGTTAGCCTTCCCCTTCGCATACAGCTTATTGGACCTAAGTGCCTGGCCTGAATTAAACAACCAATGCCTTGCTTTCAACTAGCTGTTGGTCAGTCGAAAAGCTAATAGCTATCAGCTAAAAGCTAATGGCTTATCACTTAAGCCAACGTACAATCTACTCCGGCGGGTTACTTCCCCGGT
>JAYSZD010000389.1:0-1731 GCA_043738185.1 Hymenobacter sp.
GTGCCGGAAATGGAAAACGGAGGAACGAATTGTTCGGCGAAAGCAAGGTTAGTAGTCATCGGAATAGTCGGCGAATAAGCGATAAAGAAAGTAGTAAAGTCTGCCTCAGCTCCGTTGCGCACTGCGCGAGCGGCGGATGTTGGGGCGAATGGCTACTTCTGTATGATAGTCAAAAGATAATAAATAAAAAGTGGCAATCGTGTTTAACGGCAAGACAATCAGGATGGTTCAGTCAATGTGGGATTGCTTCGATATGCGTAAAGTGATAGAAAAATAACGCTTTGTCCAGACTGCCACAATCGATTTTTTGACCTGTTGCGCGGCTTTTTTGCTATCAGGCGGCCTCCGCCGGGTTAGTTCAATCCAACTTTGCCCTTCATGGAATCGAAAAGCTTAACAGAATCGAAACCTACCCCGTTTTTGAACACGATTTCCGTTCGGCGCACCTGCTGAATGTCCTTTTCCAGGTCGCCGTCGATGAGTACCAGGTCGGCGCGCTTGCCGGCTTCGATGGTGCCGATTTCCTTCTCGCGGCCCAGGTACGTGGCCCCGTTCAGGGTGCTGATTTTGATGGCCTGCACGGCCGTGAAGCCGCCCTCGACCAACAGCTCAACCTGGCGGCGGTTGGCATAGCCGGCCACGGTGCGGCCCGCGCCCGTGGGGTCGGTGCCGGACACGAGCAGGCCGCCGGCGTCGTAAAACTGCTTTTCCCAGGCCATTTCCTTCTTAAAAAGGCGCAGGCTGGCCGTGTCTCGCTGCTGGTTCTGCTTCCAGATAGTGGTTTCGCGCTCCTGCAGCTGCGGAATCAGCGACTCCAGCCCGCCGCCCAGCACCACTTCCCGGCCGGTGTAGGGCTCAAAAACCGGCAGGGTAGAAGTGAGGGCCACTTTTTTGCTCACCAGGAAACTGATAAGGTTTTTCATCTCGGGGCTGTTCTGGGGCAGGCGGAGCAGGCTTTGGCGCACGCCGGAGTCGCAGGCGTCGGGCGCTTTGTTGGGCACGAAGTCAGAGCTGGCCATGAAGCCGTGCTCTAGGTTGTCAATCCCTATTTCGGCCGCCTCGCGGTAGGTGATGGAGCACAGGTGGCCGGTGATTTTCAGGTTGCGCGGGTGCGCCACGGCTACCACCGCCGCGAGGTCGGCGCGGGTGGCGTGCATATACATCTTGAAGGAGGTGCAGCCCTTATCGGCCCAGTACTTGGTGGTGGCGGCCGCGTCTTCGGGGCCTTTCACGGTGTTCAGGGCCGGAATGTCCAGGCTGGCCTCTTCGATGTAGGGCGCGGTCACGTCCATATTGGGCCCGATGAGCTTGCCCTCGCCAATGAGGCGCTGCACGGCCAGGTCGGTCTGGGGCTCGATGCTGCCCGCCGTGCGGATGGTAGTGGCGCCCCCGGCCAGGTACAGCCGCGGGAAGGAGTAGGGCATCTGGGCGATGTTGAAAAACGGGCCCGCGGGCATGGTGTAATACAGGTGCTCATGCAGCATCACCAAGCCCGGAATCAGGGTTTTGCCCGTGCAACTGATTACCTGGGCACCGGCCGGCACCTTCACTTTCTTCGAGGGGCCGACCTGCGTGATGCGGCCGTTCTGTAACAGCACCGTTTGGTGGAGCAGGGCTGGTCGGCCGGTGCCGTCCAGCACCTTGGCATCGGTGAGGGCCACTGTGGGAGCATTTACGGTGATGAACTCCTGCACCTGCGGCGTAAACTGCTGCGCCTGGGCGGAGGCAGTG
>JAYSZD010000390.1:0-4199 GCA_043738185.1 Hymenobacter sp.
TATGCAAAGTTTTAATGGCCCGTTTCGACACCGGCGTGAAGCCGATGCCGAACCCGTAGCCGTGCTCCTGCAGCAGCCGGCCCGCGCGGGCGACCTCCTGCTAGCCTTGCTCCGACAGGTCGACATCAGTCCAGCCGGTGAAGCGGTTTTCCTGGTTCCACACGCTTTAGCCGTGGCGCAGCAGCACTAATTTTTGCATTTGGTGGGTAGATAATGATTGGCAGCGCGCGGCGGATTTTGCCGGAAAGCAGCGCACGTAACCGGCTTTTTGCAAAGTGCCGGCCGGTCGACAACCCCTCTCTTGATAATAATCAAGCCCCCGGAATGACTTTCATCAAAGGCAGCGGGCGAAATTGAGCGTACTCTTGTAGCGAGCTTGCCGAGAGCTGTCTCCGCCGATTCTATGGCTGTTGCCCGGTAGTTCCAGCGCGCCGCATACTGCGCCATCAGCTCCCCGAACGCTGGCTTAATTCAGCAATTGCCGGGTCCCCGCTTCATTTCCTGATAACCATTCGATGCCTGATTTTACCCCGTTATTCGCCCGCCAGGCGCAAGCCAGTGCCCACGTTCAATTCGTCTTCGACCTGACGGCGGGTCGGGTCGTGTTCGTGAATGAGGCTTACCGGCGGGTGCTTCACGGGACACCGGACCAGGTAAATGCCGAGCTACCCGAACTGCTGGCCCGGCTGCATCCCGACGACCAACCCCGGCTGGCCGAATACTGGACGCAGTGGGGCCAGGGTAAAGCCAGAGACGAAGTTGAGTTTCGCCTGCGCCACCCCGAAGCTCCGGACCAGTGGTTTTGTATGACGCCTTACTATGAGCGGGATGCCGGGGGCACCGTCTGGCTGGTGGGCTCGCTGCGCGATATCAGCGTGACCAAGCGCTACCAGGCCAACGCCGACCTGTTCAACAGCCGCAAAAACGCCACTCTCGAAATTTTATCGCACGATTTGAGCGGCTCCTTTATCATGGTGCAGCAAATCGCGGCCTTTCTGCAAGAAGAAGTGCAGGCCCCCGCCAACCCGGAGGTAACCAGGATGCTGCAGGAGCTGGAAACGACCAGCCGCGACAGCGTAAAGATGATTCGCGACTTCATTAACATTGAGTTCCTGACCTCGGCCAATAGCGACCTGAAGCGCGACCGGGTGGACGTTGGCGCGGTGCTGCGCGAGCCGCTGGACCAGCTCCAGACCAGCTCCGTTGCTCATCACTTTGCCTACACCTTGCCCGATGCGCCCCTCTATGCCAATCTGGATGTCAATAAGTTCACCCAGGTGCTGCTCAATCTCGTGAGTAATGCTATCAAGTTCACGCCCGATGACGGCCATGTGAGCGTGGCCGTGGAGGCCGGGCCGGGTTGCGTCCGCATCCAAGTCCGCGACAACGGCGTGGGCATCCCCCCGGATTTGCAGCCCGGCTTGTTTGAGCCCTTTACCAAAGCCCGCCGCATGGGCCTGCGCGGCGAGCCCAGCACCGGGCTGGGGTTGCTGTTGTGCAAAACCATTGTGGAGTGGCACCATGGCACCCTTGAAGCCACCAGTTTTGAAGGCCAGGGCAGCACCTTCACGATTATCATTCCGCAATCGGACGGGGTTGGAAGTGTGCCGGCCCGGAAAGCCAGCGAGACGTACGGCTAAGCAGTAGCTGCTTGTTTGAAGCCCTGAGGCCACACCCGTCACCTTGGAGTAGAGTGGGGGCGGGGCTGACTTATTGCAGCTCCCCGCCGGTTTTGGGCCAGCGCCGGGCCACGTGCAGGTGCCGGAGCATGGCGCTTTTCTTGTGCTGATGCGTCTGCATGCGCTGCACGATGGCGTTCAGCACCCGTACTGCTTCCATCATGTGGGGGCCCTGGTTGAGCATCACGCACTCGGCCCGGTCGCCCATGGCGGCGTCTGTTATTTCGGCGCGGGATGGCATTCCGCCCTGCGCCAGGCTCTCCAGCACCTGCGTGGCCCGGATAACGGGCACATGCGCCGCCTCGCACAGCCAGAGGATTTCCTCCTGCTCAACTTAGCGCAGGTGGGCAATCATCTGGGTCCAGGCCGCCTCGCCGTCGTGGGCGCAATTGATGCGCATACAGTCCATGCCCTGGCGCAGCAAGTCGCGCACCAGTTCATAGCTGGTGGCGGCCTCGCTGGGCAGGGCGCGGCGGTCGTGCTGGCGCAGGGCCAGGTAGTGCAGCAAGTTGCGGGCGCTCAGTTGGAAGTTGGGGTGCACCGCCTGCAACTGGTCGGCCGATTGGTCGGCCAGATTGACCATGCTGGTGCGCAGCGTGGTCAGGTCGGTCAGAAGGCCTGCCAGTTCGCCGGCCAGGGCTTTGCGGGCGCGCTTGGCGGTGAGCGGAGTGGGCGCGGATGCATTGGCTTATTTGTGCTGCTGCTTGGTGAGCTGCTTGGCCAGCTGGCGCAGGGTCTTGGCCACGGCTTTGGGAGGCTTGCTGGCGGCGGCCTCGCCGAGGTGCGGGGCCATGGCGGTGGTCAGCTGGTGGGCGAACAGGTTTTGGGGAGTACTCATGGGAAGTTGGAGGCGGCAGACCATGACCATGGCCCGGCAATTGTGGAGTAGGCGAGATGCGGACAATCCCACCGGCAGCACGAGCAGTACAGCCGGCGATAGGCCACGAAGAAGCAAGGCGCCCCAAGGTGCTTGCATCCGCCGGGCTCGTGGGGTGGGGCATTTGGCGCGCGAGATTACGCGAACGAAACGGAAGCGGCGGGCCCTACCCCCTCAAACAGGCCTTTTTATATGTTGCGTTTTTCGAGGCCGGCTGAAACAGCGGCGGCAGGAGGCCGGCGGGGCGCCTCTCCAACCCGGCAAACGGGGCCAGACCAGCTGCCGCCGGGTGCCCCTGCACCTCCTTTGCCCTGCCTCCCTCTCTTTAGTGCGCTCCGGAGCAAGCCGGGCGGCGGGCTGGCCGCCATTGCCGGGGCAACAATTTGTTCACACCGGAAATACATTCCTTTGCTTAGCGTTTGCCGTTGGGGACAAACCGTCGGGCTTTACCAGATTGTGCTTCCCATGAATACCTCCGTAACGTCCATTGCCCTGCTGGCCGTCAGCGGCCTGGTGCTGTTTCTCTACGCCGTGAGCCGGTTGGCACTGGCGCTGCGCCAAGTGGCCGGCGACCGGGTGAAGGGCCTGCTGGACCGCTTCACCCGCACTATTCCGATGGCCATTCTCACGGGCACAGTCGTCACCACTTTGCTCGATTCCTCGTCGGTGGTCATCATTTTGACCATTGCCCTGGTCAGCGCCGGGGCGCTGCCGTTCCGCAACTCGCTGGGCGTGGTGCTGGGGGCCAACATCGGCACCACCATTTCCAGCCAGCTTTTCGCCTTCGACCTGGGGCAGTACGCCGTGGTGGCCATGCTGCCGGGGCTGCTGCTGCTCTCGCTGAGCAAGAAGCGCAAGGGCCGCACGGCGGGGCGGGCGCTGTTTTGCTTCGGCCTCTTGTTTTTCAGCTTGTTCCTCATTGGTGAAGCGGCGGCCCCGCTTAAGGAATACCGGGGCGTTGAAGCCTGGCTGCTCCAGCTGGAAAACCCGTTGCGCGGGGCCGGGGCGGGGGCCCTGCTCACGCTGATTGTGCAGTCGTCCTCGGCCACGCTGGGCATGGTCATTAAGCTCGCCGCCAAGGGGCTGCTCACGCTGCCGGCCGGCATTGCCGTGATGCTGGGGGCCGAGCTGGGTCCCTGCTCCGATACCTTGCTGGCCACCATCGGGCGGGGCCGGCCGGCGCTCAAAACCGGCCTGTTCCACCTGCTCTTCAACTTGCTTACCTTCACGCTGGGCCTGCTGCTTATCGCGCCCTTCACGGCGCTGGTGCTGCGGCTGGCGGGCCACGCCGATGTGGCCCGCCAGATTGCGCACGCCCACGTGCTGTTCAACGTAGCGGGCGTGCTGCTCTTCGCGCCGCTGCTGCCGCTCTGCCAGCGCCTGTTCGATGCGTGGCTGCCCGACCAGAACGCTAAACCCCGGCTGGCGCCGGTCCCGGCCGCCTAGTAGCAGCAGGCCAGTACTTCCGGCCGGGGCGCGGCGGGCTCCCGCACGGCCACAATCCGGCTGCGGGCTTCTTCGTCGCCGAAACGAGTGGCCAGCTGCACGTAGTATTCCACCAGCGTACCAGTGGCCAGGGCCTCCACGTCGAGGTAGGGCGAGCGGGTGTTGGCGGCCAGCCGGGTCCAGGTGCCGGCCGGCCC
>JAYSZD010000391.1:0-1730 GCA_043738185.1 Hymenobacter sp.
TTCGTGCTCACCTTCCGTCCCGAGCTGCCGGGGGCCGAAACGTTCTATATCAACTGCTACAACCGGGGCCTGGTGCTTTCGCGCACCGACATCGAGCACTACGTCTCGCAGCTCAACATCACGTCGAACCCGATTTTCTTCGAGCCCTGCTCTAATCTGGACATTGTGCGCCGGGCCCTACGCAACCTGCAGATGAGCTTCGAGCGCCTGCAGGAGCCCGTCAAAGCCATGGAGGTAGCGGTGTTGCTTAGCATTCTGGAATAGGGGCGGGGCCCGCGTTTTGTGTAGCAAAAGCTGGGGTTTGTGTAGCCGCGCCCGGCGCTAATGGGCGGACCTTTGGGGCCAGCAGCTGTTCTACTTCCAGCTACAGTCTAAGCCCCCGTTTCAATGAGTCTCACGAACTTCCGTACCCTGGGCCGTTCCGGCCTGGTGGTCAGCCCGCTTGCCCTCGGCACCATGACGTTTGGCACCCCGCGCTGGGGTTCGGGCGATGACGTGTCGGAGGCCGTTTTTCAGGCCTATGTAGAAGCCGGCGGCAATTTCCTGGACACCGCCGACGTGTATTCGGGGGGCAAGAGCGAGGAAATGCTGGGCGGCTACATCGCCAGCCGCGGCCTGCGCGACCAAGTGGTGCTGGCCACCAAGTTCAGCTTCGGCGGGCAGGCCGGCAACCCCAACGTGGGCGGTAATGGCCGCAAGAACATCCACCGCGCCCTGGAAGGCTCATTGCGCCGCCTCCAAACCGATTACGCCGACCTGTACTGGCTGCACGCCTACGACTCGGTGACGCCCGTGGAAGAAGTGCTCCAAACCCTCGGCGACTTGGTGCGGGCTGGCAAAATCCGCTACTTCGGCTTCTCCAACGTGCCGGCCTGGTACGCCACCAAAGCGGCCACGCTGGCGGCTGCGCACGGCGTGCCGGGCCCCATTGCCCTACAGCTGGAATACTCGCTGGTGGCGCGGCGCATCGAGCTTGAACACGTGCCCGCCGCCCTGGAAATGGGCCTGGGCATCACACCGTGGAGCCCGCTGGCGGCTGGTTTTCTGGCTGGCAAGTACGAACGTGCGGCCGACGGGGCCAGCGGCGAGGGCCGCCTCACGGGCCCCAACCCCTTCGGCAACATGAAATTCACGGACCACAACTGGCGCGTGCTCGATGCGCTGCGGCCGGTGGCGGCGGAGCTGGGGCGGCCACTGGCGCAGGTGGCGCTGGCGTGGGCAGCGGCGCAGCCCGGCGTCAGTTCGCTTATTCTGGGAGCCAGCAAGGTGGCGCAGCTGCGCGACAACTTGGCCTCACTCGAAATTCAGCTCAGCCCCGAGCAGCTGCGGACGCTGGACGAAGCCAGCATACTTGACCCTTTTCAGGACCGGATATGGCCGATGCTGAAACGCGCCGTTTTTGGTGGCGGTACGGTGCAGGGCTGGCAGTAGCCGCGTTTTGTGCTGCAGAAACGCGGGTTTGTGTAGCTTGGGCCCTGGGCCCGGCCCGGACCTTTGTGATGTAAAAAGTAATTCACTAGTAACTACATCACCGTGAGTACTATCAAACGAGTAGCCCTGGGCACGCAGGGCCTGGAGGTACCGGTAGAGGGCCTGGGCTGCATGGGCATGACGACCCTGGCCGGCATGACCATCTACAGCCCGGCCGACGAGACCGAGAGCCTGGCCACCATCCACCGGGCCCGTGAGTTGGGCGTGAATTTCCTCGACACGGCCGACCTCTACGGGCC
>JAYSZD010000392.1:0-4197 GCA_043738185.1 Hymenobacter sp.
TTCGTGCATCCCTGGGACATGATGGCCCAGCAGAAAATGCCCAAATACTGGCTGCCCTGGCTGGTAGGAATGCCCGCCGAGAGCACGCTGGCCCTCTGCTCGCTCATCTTTGGGGGCGTGCTGGAGCGGCTGCCCCGGCTGCGGGTGGCGGTGGCGCACGGCGGGGGCTCGTTTGCCAGCACCATTGGCCGCATTGAGCACGGCTGGCAGGTACGGCCCGACCTTTGTGCCGTGGACAACCCGCATAACCCGCGCAACTACCTGGGCAAGTTCTGGGTAGACTCGCTGGTGCACGACCCGCTAATGCTGGACCTGCTGGTGAAGACGCTGGGCGCCGACAAAATCACGCTCGGCTCCGACTACCCTTTCCCGCTCGGTGAGCTGGCGCCGGGGCAGCTCATCGATTCCATGCCGTTCGCGGCCGACGTGAAGGCCCGGATGCTGGGCCAGAATGCACTGGACTGGCTGGGCGTGCCCGGTCATCACTTTTTGGGCTAGCCGACCTTCAGCAATCGGAACCCCTTCCCTAACTTCGTTCATCCGCAACTGCTCCGCTTCTACCGTTTGGCTACTTTCGATTCTATTTTTTGGCGGGTGTTGGGTGCCTGGGGCGGGCTGAGCTTGCTGGCGGGCTGCGGCGCGGCCCCGGAGGAGCGCTGCGTTCTGCTCAACTCCGATTTCGAACAGTTTGAGGGCTGGGTGAGCCCACTTCCTTCGTTTCTTACCACTGAAAAGGCTCACTCCGGGCGCTACTCCTACTATGTGGGCGAAGGCGCCGAGTTTGTGGCGCCCTACCGCACCACCCTGGAGGGCTGTGCTTTTGTGCCGTCCCGCCTCCGGCTGCAGGCTTGGACCTACCTCACCAGCGGCCTTATTCGGTCTACCAAGCTGGTGGTGGAAATCCGCTGCCACGGCCGGCGGCCCGACATCTGGCGCGGGCTGGAAGTATCGCAGGTGGTGCGCCGCTACCAGAAATGGGAGCACCTCACCAAAACCATTCACCTGCCCGCCGACCTTGAGCCCACCGACGAGGTGCTGGTGTACGTGTGGTGTCCCGAACGCGGAGCCGCCAAATATTTCGACGACATTATGCTGGAAGGGTGGCGCTAACACCTCTGCCGCGTGGCCTTTCGCTTTAAACTACCTTAAACTTGGTGCATTCCTCCCCTGCTCCGGCCTCCTTCACGAAGCGTTATCCCATTCCGCTGGTGGTGGCCGGGCACCTGATGCTGCTCGCCGCGCTGGGCTCGGTGCTGTACTGCTTTGGCATCATTCGCTACTTGCCGAACAACGAGAACATTGCCCGCTGGGACGTGTATTGGTACAATCTCATTCGAGAGCAAGGCTACTCCTACTCCGCCACGAGCATGAGCTCGGCGGCCTTTTTCCCTTTGTTTCCTTATCTGTGGCGGCTCACCGGGCTCAACGCTTTCCACATGGGCCTGCTGAATTTCAGCCTGTTCATCGGCGCTTTTACCTGGCTGGCCCAGCAGCTGCGGCTGCCCGGCCGCTGGGCCCTGCTGCTGCTTTCCACGCCGCCGCTGCTCTTTATGGTGATTCCTTACACGGAAGCGCTGTTTTTTGTGTTTACGACCCTTTCGCTTCTGGGCCTGCACCGGGGCCGCCTTAGCTAGTGGATGCTGGGCCTGCTGGGCTGCGGGCTCACCCGCTCGGCCAGCACCATGTTTACCCCGGCGGTGCTGTTTACCACGCTGCTTTGGGCGGCTCAGCCGGGCCAGGCGCGCCGGGCGCTGCAGTGGGGCGGGGCCGGCCTGCTCGCCATTGTCTCGTCGGTAGGGGCCGTCACGTTCACCCAATGGTACCAGGTAGGCGAGCCGCTGGCATTTGTTAAAGCCCAAAAATTTTGGGGCCACGAGCTGCAGTGGCTCCAGTTTCCTTTTTCCTCACCCTCGGGCATCAACATGCTCTGGCTCGATGCCTTGGCGCTCTGGGTCGGGGTTGCGTCGATTGCGACGTGCCTGTGGCTGGCCAGCCGGTGGCTGCAACAGCGGAAGCGCCCCCTGCCGGCCGTGCCCCCGGTGGTCACTTTTGCCTTGGGCTACTGCGTGAGCATCGCGCTATTTATCCTGCTGTATCAGGGAGGCAGCGTCTGGAACTTCCGCCGCTACCTTTTGGCCACTCCCTTCTTTGTGGTGCTGGTGTGGCACCTGGGCACACTCCCGGCTTGGCCGTGGCCTAGGTACCTGTGCTTGCTGCTGGCCACGCTGGGCCTGTGGCAGGTTTTTGGAGCGTACACTCTGGAGTTTGATAACTTCGGCCGCGGGCAGGCGCTGTGGTATTTCGGTTTACTAACCGGGTATCTCTTTGCTTACCTGACGCTGCGGCAGCTGCGCTGGCAACGCGAGGTAATTATGGTTCTTTACGTCTTCAACATGGTCATTCAGCTGCATCTGCTCGAATGCTTTCTGCAGGATTACGTAGTGCAGTGAGGCGCGCCCGGCCAGCGCGCACGTGAGCCGGCTATCTTTACAACCCATGACAACCACCCTTTCCGCGGCCCAACTGGATGCGGCCGACCCGCTGGCCGCTTTCCGCCAGGAGTTTCACATTCCGGCCGGCCCCGATGGGCAGCCGTGCGCCTACCTCTGCGGCAACTCGCTGGGCCTACAGCCCAAAGCCGCCCGCGCGGCGGTGGAGCAGGAGTTTGACGCCTGGGAGCGGCTGGGTGTCGAAGGTCATTTCCACGGCACCTCGCCGTGGATGCACTACCACGAAACCCTCGCCGCCGGCGCGGCCCGCCTGGTAGGTGCCCGCCCGCTGGAGGTGGTGGTGATGAATAACCTGACGGTGAACCTGCACCTACTGCTCGTCTCGTTTTACCGGCCCACGGCCACGCGCTACAAGATTCTGATGGAAGGTGGCGCCTTTCCCTCCGACCAGTACGCCATTGAAAGTCAGGCCCGCCTGCACGGCCTCGACCCGGCCGACGTGATTGTGGAACTGGTGCCCCGCCCCGGCGAACACACCCTACGCACGGCCGACATCGAAGCCATCATTCAGGAGCTGGGCGACTCGTTGGCGACAGTACTCATCGGGGGCGTGAACTACTACACCGGTCAGGCGTTCGACATGGCCGCCATCACACGGGCGGGCCACGCGGTGGGCGCCTTCGTGGGCTTCGACCTGGCCCACGCGGCCGGCAACCTGGAAATGCACCTACACGAGTGGGACGTAGATTTTGCCTGCTGGTGTACCTACAAATACCTTAATTCGGGGCCGGGCGGCACGTCGGGCGTGTTCGTGCACGAGCGGTTTGCCCACCGCCCCGATTTGGTGCGCCTGGCCGGCTGGTGGGGCCATGACCCCGCCGACCGGTTCCAGATGAAAAAAGGCTTCCGGCCCATGGCCGGCGCAGCCGGCTGGCAGCTTTCGAATGCCCAGATTTTCCCGATGGCCATTCACCGCGCCAGCCTTGAACTGGTGGACCGGGCTGGGGGGCTGGCGGCCCTGCGGCGCAAAAGCGAGCAGCTCACCGGCTACCTCGAAGCCCTGATTCGCGACCTGAACTTGCCCACCAGCCAGCTGGAAATCATCACCCCCGCCGACCCGGCGCAGCGCGGCTGCCAGCTATCGGTACTGGTGCACCGGCGTGGCCGCAAGCTGTTCGACTACCTGGCCAGCCAGGGCATCATTACCGATTGGCGCGAGCCCAATGTCATCCGCCTGGCACCCGTACCGCTCTATAACTCGTTTGAGGACGTGCACCGGGTGGGCCAGGCAATGGGTGAATGGGTCAATGGATGAGTGGGCGAATAGCTGTTGTGAGCTACTCTATCGTTCAGCTGCCCATCCTTACCCCCATTCACTCATTTGCTCATTCACCCATTCACCCATTGAATAAGATGGAAGATTACGCCGCCAAGATGCTGCTCAAGACCGACGCGGCCCTGCGCGAATACGTGACCGGCCATGCCCAGTACCGCGAGGATGCCGTGCTGGCCGCCCTCGACGAGCTCCGGCGCCGTGGCCAGCCCGCGGCCGAAGAAGCTGACCTGCGCCCCGGCCTGGAAATTGCCGCCACGAAGCTACACGCCCTCCAAGCCGCAGCCGAAGCGGAGCGGGAAGCCGCCACAGCTACCGCCGCTGACGGGGCCGAGGCCGCAACCGGGCCGGCGCTGTATTCGCCCATCACCATCATCCTGTTTTCGATTCCCTTCACCTTTCTGGCGGGGGGCG
>JAYSZD010000393.1:0-4190 GCA_043738185.1 Hymenobacter sp.
CTGAATTTCTACGGTGCGCTTGCTCAGCAGTTGGCTGGTTACGTCCAGAAACTCGTGGGTACCGGCCTTGAGCTGGTCGTCGATTTGGGTTTGGTACTGCCGCAGCTGCGCCACTTCGGGCGCGCGCAGCAGCTGCTTGCTCACGTCCACGCGCTTGAGGTAGGTGTCGAACACGCGCTGCGAAAACTGGTCGTCCAGCTTTTCGGGCTGGTAATGGGCCACGGTGAGGCCTTGCAGCATCACGCCAAGCACCACCTGGTCACGCGGGGGCGTACCCTGGTACACCGAAAACGAGGCCAGCCCCAGCAGGGCCAGCGAAGCAATTAATCCAGCCTTAAATCGGGGAACTTGCATGCAATGAAGCTATTTGAAGGAAAAAGGAAGCCGCTGGGGCGAAAAACCGTGCGGGAGCTGGGGTCAGGCGCTAAGCCCGACGTCTATTTAACCAGAATCGCACCAATAATTGTTACTAAAGTCGAAATGTACGGGATAAGGTTGCGGAAAAACTGGTTGCATTTCCAGCTCCACCGCCCCCAACTCACCACAGCAAAATCAGAAGCTCAGCGTGAGCTGCTTACCTGCGGCGGCGGGACCGGCCACCGGCTGGCCGGTGCTGAGGTTGGACAGCGACACGCCGAGCAGGCGCACGCTCTTGGCCAGCGGAAACAGGCCCTCGACCAGCTCCCGGCAGCTGCGTTCCAACACGGCCTGGCTCGGAATGGGTCCCGGACTGCTGCGGCTGCGCGTGATTTGCTGGAAGTCGGCGAATTTCACTTTCAGGGTAATGGTCCGGCCCCGAATGCCGGTGCGCTGACAGAAGTCCCATACTTCTTCGATGGCCGGCCGCACCCCTTCCAGCAGGTCCGGGAGCTGCGTCAAATCCTGCGCGAAGGTGGTTTCGGAGCCCACCGACTTGCGCTGGCGGTCGGCCACCACGGGACGGTGGTCCTCGGCGCGGGCTATGGCAAAGTAGTAGTGCCCGGCCTTACCAAAGTGCTGGTGCAGAAACCCGGCGCTCTGCTCCCGCAAATCGGCCCCGGTAAAAATCCCGAGCTGGTTCATTCGGGCCGCCGTCACCGGGCCCACGCCGTGGAACTTGCCCACCGCCAGGCCTGCCACGAAGTCCGGGCCCTGCTCCGGCCGCACCACAAACTGGCCGTTGGGTTTGCGGAAGTCGGAGGCCACCTTGGCGAGGAATTTATTGTAGGAAATACCGGCTGAGGCGGTTAGCTGGGTTTGCTCAAATATTTTGGCCCGGATTTCCCTGGCAATCTGGGTGGCCGAGGCCAGCTCTTTGAGGTTGTGGGTCACGTCGAGGTAGGCCTCATCCAGGGAAACGGGTTCGATAAGCGGGGTGTACTCGGCGAAAATGGCCCGAATCTGCCGCGAGACTTCCTTGTAGACGTGGAAGCGGGGCGGCACGAACACCAGCTCCGGGCACTTGCGCAGGGCCGTGCTGGAGGGCATGGCCGAGCGCACGCCGAACTGCCGGGCCTCGTAGCTGGCCGCGGCCACCACGCCCCGCTCCCGCGCCCCGCCCACCGCCACCGGCTTCCCGCGCAGGTCGGGGTTGTCGCGCTGCTCCACGGAGGCGTAAAATGCATCCATATCCAAATGGATGATTTTGCGCGGGAGGTTTTCACTCACTAATTTTACTTTTTTTTTATCAAAGATAAATCGGCCGATTTCGAATCAAAAAACTGTGCTTACCTTAAGTCAGAGGGGCTAACCGTCAATAAGACCTCCTTGCTTTTGTGTGGAGCATACTTAATTTTCAGGCTGTTAAAAATAATATAATACTAAACATTTGTATCTGACAAGCATGCTGTCCCGGTATCTTTGCATCAGAAAACAATGTGGGGTGGCGGAATTGGCAGACGCGCTAGCCTATCTCGCTAGTAAAATTAGAGGTTCGAATCCTTTCTCTACAGCAAAATCCCAGGGCTTCGCCCTGGGATTTTTTGCGTTTACCTCCTGTCCTGCGCGCACCCCACTGGCTGCCCGCGTGGGTACCGGTGGCAACCACGCACGCTAAAATCGGATGGAAGAAGCACCGTAAGTGGGCACCGCCCCCCGCATTTTTTAAGTGTTTTTTAACCAACCTTAGCTGGGGCGAATGAACTACTGCCAGCGGCGCGGCAAGGCTACAATGCGGCAGGACTACGTGTGTCGTACGTGTATTTGAGACACTCAAATCATCGGTTTTGGGGGCTTGAGAGGCTTTTTCAGGTCGGTGCTTCGGGGTCGCTACGGCTACATTTGCCTGGCAGGCCTTTGTTACCCCTCTCATCAAATCATCACCGCCGCATGACCAGATTTCTCCCTTTCCGGTTCCAAGGGCCATTTGCCTACCGCTGGCGTTATCTTTTGGCCGTGCTGTTACTGGCCGTGAGCAGTTTGGCTGGTACGACTTCGGCGCAGAGCTTCCTGCGGGCCAGCGGCCCCAAAATCGTGAACGCCAGCAACCAGGAAGTTATTCTGAACGGGGTGAACCTGGGCGGCTGGGCCTTGCAGGAAGGCTACATCGTGAAGCCGGGCTGGGGCGGCATCAACGGCAAGCAAACCCAGGGCGCCGTGAAGCAGACCCTCTATAACGCGGGCATGAGCGATACGGCCGTGGAAGCGTTTTACCAAAGTTACCGCGACAATTTCATCACCAAGGCCGACATTGATTTTATCGCGACCCAGGGCTTCAACTGCATCCGGCTGCCGCTGCACTACGACCTTTTCCTGACGCCCGGCCAGCGGGCCGTGCGCAACGCCGTGCTGCGCGGCACCACGAGCTACGCCGATTATGTGGGCGCGCTCACCAGCTGGCACAACGCCAACGAGCTGTTTGTGGACCCGGATAATATGGAAGCTTTTCGGATGATAGACAAGTTATTGGACTGGTGCGCGGCCAACCAACTGTACGTGGTGTTGGACCTGCACGCCGCGCCGGGCTCGCAGGGCACCGACGCCAACATTGCCGACTCGCTGGTGCCGCTCGATTTCTGGAACACCCCCATCAACCAGGACGTGACCAACCGGCTGTGGGCCAGCGTGGCCCGGCGCTATAAGAACGACGCCCGCGTGGCCATGTACGACCTCATCAACGAGCCGAACCATGTGCCCAGCAATCAGCAGATTCGGGACGTATTTCAGCGGCTAATCAATACAGTGCGGGCCGAGGGCGACAACCATTTGCTGCTGCTGGAAGGCAACGGCTTCGGCAACGACTACAACTACATGGAGAAGCGCAACTTCACCAACACGGCCAATCTGGTGTATAACTCGCACCGCTACAGCGGCACCGGCTACCTGCTGGACAACAACGTGAATTCGACGGACGCCAACAACCCCAACAGCCTGCGCACCATCGGCAACCTGACCCGTTTCCGGACCGATAACGACGTGCCCATCTGGGTGGGCGAAACCGGCGAAAACACCAATGACTGGATGCAAGAGGCCGGCCGCAGCCTCAATTCGGTAGGCATCGGCACCTGCCATTGGACGTATAAGCGCTTCGATGCCAACAACAACGCCGCCCTGCTGCGCTTCAAGCCGCCCTACATCGTGGACGGACAGTCGGCCTTGCCGCAGGTGCTGACCAACATCCTGTTTGCCAACTGCGTGCCGAACACCACCCTTGCCGCCGTGTCGCCGCTCCAGAACAGCCTCGTGAACTACCCCGGCGGCGGCAACTACCTGGGCACGGCCGGGGCGGGCTACACCGGCCCGGCCGTGGGCCGGAACTACGAAGTCAGCGCCAGGCACAGTGGCAAGGCCCTGGAAGTAGAAAACAGCTCGCTGGCCAACGGCGCCCGGCTGCAGCAGGTAGTCGGCACCGCGGCCCCCAACCAGCAGTGGCAGCTGTTGGAGGTGGGCAACGGCTACGTGCGCATCGTGAACCTGAGCAGCGGAAAGTCGCTGGACGTGGCCGGCCCGTCTACCGCCAACGGCGCCCTCGTGCACCAGTGGGAAAACCTGCTGGTGGACAGCCAGTACTGGCAGATTTTGGGTAATGGCGACGGCACGTACCGCGTTATCAACAAGTTCAGCAACAAAGCCCTGACGGTGCAGAACGCCTCGCTCGCCGATGGGGCCGGCGTGCAGCAAAGCACCTGGGCCAGTGCCGACAACCAGCGCTGGCGGTTCCGCGACCAGGGCGCGGTGGGCACGCCCCTGGCCACTGGTCCAGCCCGCACGGC
>JAYSZD010000394.1:0-1724 GCA_043738185.1 Hymenobacter sp.
CATTGTGAGGGCGAAGCCGGCAATGTCGCCGGTCGCCTGAATCGGCGTCGCTACCACACCGTTCATCACCGTGAACAGATTAAAGAGAACGGTGCTGGCGTAGGCTGGCGGCGCCAGGTCGGCCCGGCCCTGGTCGGTCAGCAGCTTCTGCGTCGGGGCCCCGTCCGTGTTCTGGCCGGTGGTGGTGTAGAGCTTGCCACCGCTATTGGGGCTGGCCTCGGTGGGGCTGATTTCGCGCCAGTAGGTGCCGCCCGGCGCTATTTTATCAGCGTCCACTGGGAATACAATCGCGCCCGCTGCTTGCGCTGTTTTGGCCAGCCAGATACGCTCGCTCGTATTAATCTGGTAGCGGTAGTAACGGCCGCTCACCACGTTAATGAGATTCGTGAGCAGCTCGAAGGCAGCCGTTACCTCCGCCTCCGTCGCGGATGCCTTCACGAGCGTGTAACCGTCCTGGCTCACGTAATAGTCGCCGTTGTTGGCCGCAGTATCTCTCCACACCACCGCCTTACGCCCGCCCCGTCGCCAGCTCACGGCCGAGTTCATTTCGTTGAAAGTGGGGAATAGAAACAAATTGGCGCCCTCCTCGACTTTTACCAGCCCCTTAGTTGTGGCGTCCTGGCTCATGGCCGTGGTGGTGCTGCTGCCGGTAGCGTTGGCATAGGTTGGCGTGGCGTCGAATACCAATAGCCAGAACGCGCCGGCTGCCGGCGCGGCGTTGGCCGTGAAATCTTGCTTGGCCTCCCATATCTGAAGCAGATAGGCGTATTGCTCCCCGGTCTTTACAACCGTGCCGGCGTTGATTGCATAGGCCTTAATAGCCGCCGCCGCCCCGAACTGGTCGGGTAGCGTGTTCACGTAGGCCGTGATGAGCGCAATCTGCTGGCTGTCGGCGTTCACGTCAGCGGTGAGGCCGGGGCTGTTTATGCCCTTGTTGCGGGCCGCGAAATTGGGAACGTGCTGAGTCATTAGGGAAGGGGAGTGAAGTTGGCGGCGTTGGCGTTGCGGTCTAGGTCGCGGGGCACCTTGAGCCGGAATTCGACCCGCCAACCAGTGGCCAGGTCGGTACCTGCGCATTCGGGCAAGCCGAGAAAAGAAGGCTTTCCATCTATCCAGCCCGGGTGTTCATCGCGCAGGTGCTGCATGATGTGGTCACCCCAGCCCTTGGTTCGGGTCAGCAGCTCGGCAACCTCTTCCGCGCCGGCCCGGTACTCGCCCGACGCGCCGCGGGGCCGGTCCAGTACCTGAATGGCGATGGAATACAAGTCGAGCTGCGCCGTCAGCTCTTCGCAGAGCGGGTCGGCTTCGACTAACAGCAAGGGGTAGAGGGAATCGTCGGGGGCCTCTCCGGTGCCCGTGACCGCCGCGCGGCCGATTTGCTTATGCCGGCGCCCGTAGGCGGCAAGCATGTCGAGTAAAGCAGCGAAAGTCATACCGAGGAAATGACCCCCGCTGCTTTTGTGGCTATCGGCGGGGCGTCTTTGCCGCTTGCTGCCGGTAATATTCTACCGTGTCGAGCACGCTCAAAGCAGGCTTTTGGCGTATCGTAGCCACGTCCGTATGAGCCAGCGCTGCAGCCTCGATAATAATGTGAAAGAACCCCCAGCCGTCACCGCCGCTTCCATTCCCTTGTATGATTGCAGTGCCTTTCGTTGAGAGGCAGCCAGAGAAGGAAACGGAGTCACCCCCCATCCCTAAATGCGGCGCCCCGGCGCTGACATTGA
>JAYSZD010000395.1:0-1722 GCA_043738185.1 Hymenobacter sp.
CCCGTTGATTGCGCCCGTTTCGCTGCCTCATCCCGCTTTTTCGTTGCTCCCCATGAAAATCGAACAGTTCGAAGACAAGGGCCTGGCCCACTTTTCCTACGCCATCCTGAGCTAGTGCGCCCGCGCAATTGTGCTCATCGACCCCGCCCGCAACCCGCAGCCCTACTACGACTACGCCCGAGCCCACGACGCCCGCATCGTGGCCGTCATCGAAACCCACCCCCACGCCGACTTCGTGTCGTCGCACCTGGAAATTGCCCAGACTACCGGGGCCGTTATCCGCGTGAGCAAGCTGCTCGGGGCCGATTACGCCCACGAGGGGTTTGACGAGGGCGACGCTTTCAGCGTGGGCCAGCTCACCTTTCGGGCGCTGAATACGCCCGGCCACTCGCCCGATTCCATCAGTATCGTGCTCAGCCGCGCGGGCCAGGACGTGGCCGTATTCACCGGCGACACGCTGTTTATCGGCGACGTGGGCCGGCCCGACCTGCGCGAAAAGGCCGGCAACATCCAAGCCAGGCGCGAGGAGCTGGCCGCCCAGATGTATCACTCGCTGCGCCATAAGCTGATGCCGCTGGCCGCCGAGGTGCTGGTGTACCCGGCCCACGGCGCGGGCAGCCTCTGCGGCAAGGCCCTGAGCGGCGCCAATAGCAGCACCATCGCCGACGAGAAGTTCGGCAACTCTATGCTACGCCCGATGAGCGAAGAGGAATTTGTAAAAGAGTTGCTGGCCGACCAGCCGTTCATTCCTAAATACTTCGGCTACGACGTAGCCCTGAACAAAGCCGGCGCGCCCGCCTACTCGCCAAGCGTGCAGCAGGTCAAGCGCCTGGCTCCCGGCGCAGCGCTGGAAGCCGGCACGGTGGTCGTGGACACGCGGCCCGAAGCCGAGTTCAAAAAAGGCCACGTCGAGGGCGCCATCAACATCCAGCAGGGCGGCAAGTTCGAAACCTGGCTGGGCTCCATTGTAGGACCGGAGGAGTCGTTCTACCTCATTGCTGCCGACGAGGCCACGCTGGAAGACCTGATTCAGAAAACGGCCAAAATCGGCTACGAGTCGCTGATTAAGGGGGCGCTGGTGGGCACGCCGGCCACCGAGGCCACCATGCCGGTGCTGGACGTGGCCGCTTTCCGTCAGCACCCGGAGCAGTACACCATAGTGGACATCCGCAACGCGGCAGAGCACCGCGACGAGCCGATTTTCGCTGGTTCCCTCGACATTCCGCTGCCGGAGCTGCGCGAGCGGGCCGGCGAGGTCCCCACCGACAAGCCCGTGGTGGTGCACTGCGCCGGCGGCTACCGCTCGGCGGCCGGCAGCAGTATCGTTGCCGACGCCCTGCCCGGCACTAAAGTGCTGGACCTGAGCGAAGCCGTGAAGTCCTTCCAGCCAGCTGTCACCAGCCATTAAGTAATGGATTAAATGAGTCTCTGGGATTCTCCCGGAGGCTCTGCAGCCCTTCAGCCCGATGTATCATTCCCTGTTCCTGCTTTCCCTTTTCGCCATGTTGAATTTCTTTCAGGGCGCGGCGCCCGCCTATAAAAACCTCACCCCGGCCCAGTTTGCCGAAGCGGTGCGCACGCTCGGGGCGGTGCTGCTGGACGTGCGCCGCCCCGACGAGTTTGCCGCCGGCCACCTGCCCGGCGCCGTCAACATCGACGTGACCAGCCCGGACTTTGCCCGGCGCGTGGCGGCCCTCGATAAAACCAAGTCCACCTACGTGT
>JAYSZD010000396.1:0-4176 GCA_043738185.1 Hymenobacter sp.
GGAAAACCCAGCGCCGGGCCAGCACCTAATCACCTGTTGTTGAATAGGCACGCCAAAAGCGTTACTTTTGAGGCTTTTTGAGGAGAACCTAACCGTTGAGTCAAAGGTTTTTCGCGCCGTTCCGTTCCGTCCCCTTCTAATTGGCCTCCATGCCGACATATATTTTTCGTCGCCTCAGGCGGCTTTGGCTGCTGGCATTGCCAGCAATGCTCTTCTTTTCGTCGTGCGCTACTACCAAGTACTACCAAAAGCGCACCCTTTTCCAGCTAACCGATAACCAGGGCCGCAAACTCGACAGCACCAAGCTGCGCATCGCCGTAAACCGCACGGAGCGCAATTATGTCATCCAAGCCAATGATTTTCTGGAAGTGCGAGTTAATACAAACCGAGGAGAGCGTATTCTCGACCCTAACGGAGAATTACAATTTGGCCAGCCCGGTGGGGGTTTGCCGACTGGCGGTAGCGCGGTGCCTTCCGGTGGCGGGGGTGGTGGTGGCGGTAACAATTCCGGTGCTTCCGGTGGAGGGGCTCGAGTTGCGGCTGGTGGGTCCGTCTTTTTGGTTCAGGCCGATGGCACGGTGGTATTACCAATGGTGAACCGGGTGCGCGTGAGCGGCCTGACACTATTGGAGGCCGACAGCGTACTGGCCCTGCGCTACAACGAGTTTTATAAAGAATCTTTCGTATCGACCCGCGTTACCAACAACCGGGTTATTGTGATGGGCGCCACCGGCGGCCAGGTGATTCCGCTTAACAACGACAATATGAACCTGCTGGAAGTGCTGGCCCTAGCCGGCGGAATCGACGGGGGAAGGGGAGCAGGAGGAAGCGGTGGGGGCGGCGTATCGAACTACCGCAACGGGGGCAAGGCCAATGACATTCGCATCATCCGAGGATACTTGAAAAACCCTCGGGTGCAGCAAATTGATTTGTCTACGCTGGATGGCATGCGCCGCGCCAATTTACAGATAGAGCCCAACGACATTATTTACGTGGAGCCCATCCGGCGCCCATTCCTGGATGCGCTGGCAGATTTGAGCCCCATTATCACCCTCTCAACACTGCTTCTCAGCACCACGTTTTTCCTTATCAACCAATTCACTAGAAACAACTAATATCCGTCATACATAGTAAGGCATCAGTCACAAGGCATCGATAGTTAACAGGCACATACAGTCCTGCTGTCTTGTTGATTAAGTTCAATTATCTATTTATAGTCTTTTACTATACCACCTTGAATTGACGCCACTCCTGGCAACATCAGCAAAATGGCTACAAATGAGAATAAGGAGTTAGAGGACCTCATCCGCAATGCCAATGGAAGCGCTACTGCTCCAGAGGTGCCGCTAATGAGTGGAAACGATTCCGAAGAAGAGCCGGCCAGCCTGGACACGGCAACGCTTGTGCTGGTGGCCCGCCGCAGCCTGCTGTGGATGATTCTGCTCATCACACTGGGCATCACAGCCTCTTGGCTGTACCTGCGCTACACCAAACCGGTCTACAAGTCGCAGTCGTTGCTGAAGATAGACGAGCGCAACGAGGGCAGCGCCCTGGGCTTAGCGGGGACGCCAGCGGCTGAACAAAGCCGTACCAACAAGCTTGCCGGCGAAGTTGAGCTTATTAAATCAGATATCATTTATCGCAAGCTTAAAGATTCTCTGGCGCTCGACGTCAATTACTATGTGCAGGGCACCGTGCTCGAAACAGAGCTTTTTGGAACTTCTCCCTTCCGGGTAAAGTACAGCATAACCGACCGTTCGCTATACAATAGCAAGTTTGATTTAAAGTTTATTTCCCCGAAGCGGTTCACCTTGGAGTATATCGGGCAGGGCCAGCCCATGAGGGGTGAATTCGACTTCGGCCAGGTGATAACCTGGCACGGCATTACGCTGCAGGTATTTGGCACCTCAGAGTTAAGTACCAAGACGCTGGAGGAAAACTATCACTTCGTGATGCTGAACGACAGCCAGGTAAACGCTTACCTGAACAAAAACCTGGCGGTTGAAATCGTGAATTTTGATGCCAATACGATTCAGATTTCCTTCAATGACTTTAATCCGAATAAGGCTCAGGTCATTGTTGATAAGATAGATGCGCTTTATCTGACCGAAAAATTAAGCCGTAAGAACGAGGCAACCCGGAATCAGCTTGAATTCCTGGACCAAATACTCGACGAAAACGGCAAAAATCTGGAACGGGCCGAGGACCGGCTGCAGCGGTATGTGCAGCAAACGGGTAGCTACGATACGAAAGGAGAGTTCGAAGCCATTTCCACCAAAATGGAAGCCCTGGAAACCGCCCGGATTACCCTCATGGATAAAATGAGCCTTTTGAGCGAAGTAGCTCAGATGGCCAGCCAAGAACAGCTCACTCGTGATGAAACTCAGACCGTGGAACAGAGCATGCCCTCCATTTCGGGCATCCAGGAGCCGCAGCTGGTGCAGGAGCTGAACGCGCTAAACGCATTGCAGTGGGAGTTGCGGAGAATTTCACGTTCCTATACCGACAAGACCGAAACGGTGCAGAGCCGCAAGGCTAACATCGCCTTCACCCGAGCCACTATAAAACGCTTGTTGAAGCAAAACCAGAAGCTTCTGCAGAGTGAGCTGGGCCGCCTGAACCAGCAGCGTGACCGGCTGGCCGGCGAATTGCAAAGCCTGCCCTCCAAAAGCACGGAGCTGGCGCGCCTGCAGCGGCCGCTGGGCCTGTACGACAAAAACTTCCTGCAGCTAATGGACCGCAAGGTTCAGTTCAACATCGAGCAGGCGGGTGCGACGGCTGATTTTCTGATACTCTCGCCGGCCACGCCGCCGGCCGCGCCCATTTTCCCCAATCGATTTATTGTGTACGCCGTGGGACTGGCTGCCGGGCTTTTTCTGGGCTTGGGCCTGATTGCGGCCCGCTACTTCATGCACAACACCATCACAAATGTGCGGGAGTTGGAGCGCAATACCAAGGCGTCGGTACTGGGGATTATCCCAACCTACGACAAAGAAAAGATGGAAGTCTCGCGGCTGATTGTGGATAAGAATCCTAAGTCTGCCATCTCGGAATCCATTCGCTCCATTCGAACGAACCTGGATTTTATCAGCTCGGCGAAGAAAAAGCGTATGATTTCGGTCACGTCAACCATCTCGGGCGAAGGCAAAACCTTTGTTACAGTGAATCTGGGCGGTATTATTGCCTTGTCAGGACAGCGGGTCATCATCCTGGACCTGGACATGCGCAAGCCCAAAATAAACCTGGCTTTTGGGGCGCAGAACGTGAAAGGAATCAGCACTATTCTCATCGACCGGCACAGCATTCAGGAGTGTATCCAGCCCACTGCCATCGAATCGATGCAGTTTATCTCGGCCGGCCCCACGCCTCCCAATCCGTCGGAGCTAATTCTGAGCGACAAGTTTGACCTGATGATTCAGGAGCTGTTTCAGTCCTACGACGTTATTCTGATTGACACGCCCCCAGTTGGCTTAGTTACCGATGGCATTCTGATTATGCGCAAGGCCGACATTCCGCTCTATATCGTGCGGGCGGATTATTCCCGCAAGGCGTTTATCAAGAACATGAACCGGCTGATGCGCGCCAATAACCTGACGCGCATGTGCACCATTCTGAACGACGCCAGCAGCCGTGGTTCCGGCTACGGCTATGGCTACGGCTACGGGTATGGCTACGGATACGGTGCCTACGGCCAAGGCTACTACGAAGAGCCCGTGACCAAGCCCCTGAGCTTCGGGGAAAAGCTGAAGAAATTCTTCAATTAACGGTCCGGCTGCATGTCATTCCTCCAACGCCTATTTGGGCGGAAGCCCACCAGCCTAGCGGCGCTGACCGGACTGGATACGTTGGTAGCCGACATGCACTCGCACCTGCTACCGGGCCTGGACGACGGCGCCGAAACCGTGGAGCACGCGCTGCACCTACTCCGGGCCTTGCGTGATTTGGGCTTTCGCAAACTGATAATGACGCCCCACATCATGGGCGACTTTTATAAAAACACCCCGGAGGGTATTCGAGCCGCCTTGGAGCTGTTACGGGAGGCAGCCACGCAGGCGGGCTTGGCCGACGTGACGCTCGACTGCGCTGCCGAATACTATCTCGACGAATTTTTGGGCTACAAGCTGGCCGATGGCACCGAGATGCTCACCTTCGGCGGCGACAAGCGCTACCTGCTTT
>JAYSZD010000397.1:0-4175 GCA_043738185.1 Hymenobacter sp.
ATGCTTCGGCTGCGCTCAGCATGATGTGCATTCTGTATTGGATATACTCTTGGTAGTTATTCGAATTAGACCTTCGCACGATTGCTTTACCTCTGCGAACCTCTGCGAGAAAGGCCGTCGGGCAGCCGATGGCGTAACTTCCATCGAAACAACTCATAACTCCTTGCGCATAACGTAGTCATTCATGAAATACGGGCCGATGGGCACGTCTACTTCGCGGTGCCGGGCAAACCCGCGCCGCTCGTAAAAGGCCAGGGCGGGGTTGTAGCGGTTCACGTTCAGGTCCAGAAACTGGCCACCGGTGGCGCGGGCCGCGTTTTCGACGGCTTCGATGAGGTGCACGCCCAGGCCCTGGCCTTGCCGGGTGGGCAGCACGTAAATCTTGTGCAGCTTGAAGCCCGCGCCGCCGTCGTCCTCGGCCGGCAGCGGGCTGAAGGACGCAAAGCCGGCCGGCTCGCCCGCCACGTAGGCCAGCAGAAACGAGTGCTGCTGCTCGGCCATTTGTCGCTTGAGGGATGCCGGCGTGTAAATCACGCGGTACATGTAGTCAATCTGCTCGCGCGAGATGATGAAGCGGTACGTGGGCTCCCAGGTAGCCTCGGCCAGCTGAATAATAGTCGGAATGTCCTTGAGCGTGGCGGGCTCAATGCGCGGCGGCGCGGTAGGGGCGTCAGAAGTCATAAGCAGTAAAACACGAAATTGGGCCGAAAAAAACGAAATCCGGCGTCCGGTTCGGATACGGTTGGCGCGCTCCTTGCGTTAAAGGCCGTATTCTGGTTTTTCTCACTTCCTTCTTTATGAAATCTGCACCCTTCCTGATGCTCTTGCTGACCGGTCTGCCATTCCTGGCCTTCGCCCAAACCGCCGCCGACAGCCCGCGCCAGCACGGCGAGCTCACCGGCGCCCGCCGCCCCACCCACGATTTGCCGGCCCGGCCGCGCACTCCTGCCGCCGCCTCAGCCCGCACCGATTCCGACCCCATTCAGCAGCGTCTCCTCAATTCCGATGTGAACCTGGCCCGCGTGAGCGCCAGCCAGCTGCCCGACCTCTACGAGCGGTTTATTGCCACCACCCGCGACGAGCGCCGCCAGTGGAACTTCCAGGACTGGGACAATGCCGGCGTGGTGCTGGCCCGCCTCAACCAGCGCTACGACCAGGTGCGCACCGACCTGCCCCTCGAAGAACGCCTGCGGATTCGCACGTTCCAGGGCGAGTTTCACACCCTGCGCGGAGCCCGGCAGGTAAAAAAGGCGATTGACGAATAGCGGCCCGTTACTGCCCGGCCGAGGGTGGCCCCGCGGGGTCGTCATCGGCCGGGTGGTTTTGCTTCTTCAGCCAATCCAGGGCCACCGCCGGGTCGTCAAACAGTTCAATGGCGATGTGAGGCCGCAGGGCTTCCACAAATTTATGCGTGGCGAACCGGTTTTCCTGAGCCGGCGAAAACACGTAGGCCAAGGCTTTCAGGCCCCCTTTCAACGCCTCAGGCAGCCATTCGTATTGCAGCCAGGGAAGGGCGTCGCTCCAGTCGCCGCTGGTGTCGCGCTTGTCGTTCAGAATCAGCGTGTAGGTAAACTGGTCGCGCCAGGTGCTACCGTGCTTCACACCGCGCACGATTTCGGCACCAGTGAGGTGGCCGTGCCAACGCACGCACAGCAGGGAATCGTCGGGGAGAACGGCGTACTCGGCCAGGTCGGCTCCGTGCTCATCGGTAAGAGTGAAATGTTGAGTAGGATGAGAAGAAGACATAGCAGGACGAAGCACAGACGGGGGACAAACCAAATATAGTCAACTGTCAATGAATAAGGAACAGTTATCGGCTGCTGCTACCTTTGCGGCTCTGCTTTTCTCTCGCAATTTTTCGTTCGTAGCGCATGCACATTGCCATTGTCGGCAACATTGGGGCTGGTAAAACCACGTTGGCCCACAAGTTGGCCCAGCATTTTCGCTGGGAAGTTTTTTTGGAAGACGTAGACGATAATCCTTATTTGAAGGATTTTTACCACGACATGCCCCGCTGGGCGTTCCACCTGCAGGTGTATTTCCTCAACGGGCGCTTTCGCCAAACTCAGCGCATCAAGGAATTGCAGCGGGCGGGCAAAAGCATTATTCAGGACCGCACCATCTACGAAGATGCTCACATTTTCGCGGCTAATCTGCACGAGTCGGGCCTGCTCGAAACCCGCGACTACAATAACTACTACGCGCTGTTCGAGTCGATGATTGACCTGGTGGCGCCGCCCGACTTGGTGCTCTACCTCCGCGCCGACCTGCCCAAACTCATTGGCCAGATTGAGAAGCGCGGCCGCGACTACGAGAACACCATCAGCATTGAATACCTCAAAAATCTCAACGAGCACTACGAGCGATGGATAGGCACATACAGTGCCGGCCGCCACCTCATCGTGGACGTGAGCGAGCTCGACTACGTGCGCAACCCCGAAGACCTCGGCACCATCATCGACAAAATTAATAACACGCTATTTGGCCTGTTTTAAGGGCTAATCATAAGCCTTTGAGCTAATTTGCGAGCGGTTATGGCTCGTAATTGTGCGTTGGCTTTTGACTTACTACCTAGCTCCTGACGCTATCGGCTCAGTCCATATTGCGTTAAAAAGCCCCGCTTTCTGAAATAGAAAACGGGGCTTTCGAATCCGGGTCGGGAACCCAACCAGACAGTTCTAATGCGCCTCGGGTAGCGCCTCATTCAGGAAATCCACGAATGGCCGTGCCGCCGTGATGCTCGCGACCACCTGCGCCACAAAATCCGGTGCCAGCACGTCCACATCGGCATAGAAGTGGTTCAGGCCAAAGGTTTTCAGCCGCAGCCAAGCCAAGTCCGGGTCGGCGGCGGCGTAGCCCCGCGGGGGGCGGGTGAGCTGCGGGCCGGTGGTATCGAGGCCGGCCGGAAAATACCGCAACAGCTCCGGCGCCTGCCGCTGCCGGTGAAATTCAGCCGCGTTGTAATGGATTTCCTGCCGGATGGCCGCCAGCATGGCCGGGGTAGGGTGGAAGGTGCCCGCGCCCAGCCAGCTGCGCCCACTCGGCTGAATGGCCAGGTAATACCCCGCACGGGGCGCGTGGCGGCCTCCCCGCTTCAGCCCGGCGCCCATGCGGCGCTTGTAGGGTTCGGGGTCGCGGTGGGCCCGGTCGTTCTTGTGCAGTCGAAACAGCACATCGGCGGGGGTGAGGGCGTCCAGGTCGGGGTCGGTGGCGGCGGCCTGGGTCAGCACCTGCCGCACCAGCTCGGTGCAGGCCGCGCGGGCGCGCTGGTAGTCGGGGCGGTGGTCGGCCATCCAGGCCGTGGTATTGTTGGCCGCTAGCCGGGACATAAAGTCGAGTAGATAATCCAGTTCCATGCGAAAAGCCGGGCGTTGGGCCCGGCCCGGCACAACGCCGGAATCAGGTCCAGAGTTGCCACCCAACCTGTTTGTCGGGAGTGGCTTTTGTCGCCTGCCTCCGTCTTTCGGCCCTATTTGTAGCTCAGCACCGTTAGCGCATCGCCGGTGCGGAGACGGCCGGTGCCGGGCCCGGTCACGTTTTGGCCAAACATAATGCTGTCCTCCACTTGCCGGTAGGTAGCCAGGGTGCGCAAGGGCTCGGAGGTGGCATTTTTGGTAGCACTCTGCTGGTCGATGGTGGTGAGCACGCAGCGGCCGCAGCCACGCACGGCCCGGAAGGGTACCTCACCAATCTGAAAGTTCTCCCAATTATCGTCCGTGTAAGCTTCTCCGCCGCTGAAGACCAAGTTGGGCCGGAAGCGGTTGAGGGGCACCGGGGCTGTCAGGCGGGCATTCAGTTCGGCCAGCGCGGCTTCGCCAATCAGCAAAAAAGGGTAGCCGTCGGCGAAGCTCACCAGCTGGCCTTCGGGGTTCAGCTCCGGCTCCACGTCGCGGCGCACCATGTCCGACATATACACCAGCCGGCAGCGACGGCCCAGGGCTTCGGCCAGCCACTCATCGGCCTCCGGGGTGCCGCGCCAGGCCCAGGCCATGTCGTCCCAGATGGTGACGAACAGGGTACGCTCCGGTGTGCCTTCGAAGGGAACGAACAGGGGCAGTAAATCGGGGCGCTGCCGGTGGGTAATCAAGAAGCCATTGTGGGCCGGCGCTACTACTAGCAGGGCCATTTCTGGGATTTGCCGCTGCGTCATGAAACGGTTGCGCTCGTCTACCAGC
>JAYSZD010000398.1:0-11238 GCA_043738185.1 Hymenobacter sp.
CGCTACCGCTACCCGCTGACGGCGGCCGTGCTGCTGCTGATTTTCGACATTGTGCTTACCATTACCATCATTCGCCCATGAAATACCTGGTATTCCTGGTTTTAATAGTTGGGGCGCCCACCTGGCAGCTCCTGACCTGGGTTCACGACCGGAATACGGCGGTGGCGGAAGGCACTGCTGCCTATGCCCGCGGAGAGGCGGGCCTGGCGGCTACCTCGTTCGAAGCGGCGCTGGCATCACGGCCTCAGCGCACCCCCGACCCGCGTTTGGTATTGAACTTGGCCCATGCTCAGGCCCAGACCGGACAACTGATGGCGGCGCAGGCCACCTATGCCCAACTACTCGTAGCGGGCCCCAAGAACCTGAGTAGCGTGGCACGGCAGCAGTTAGCGGTGCAAGCCGCTCAGCAGGGCGAAATTGCCCAGGCGCTGGCCTCGCTGCGGCAGGCCCTGCTACTCGACCCCGGCAACCGCGGGGCCCGCTACAACTACGAAGTACTGAGTGAGTATCTGGCCAGGCGCCCCAACGCGCCCAGGATTACGGTGCCGCAGCCTGCCTCAGCGACTGCGCCACCGAAGCCTTCGCCGGAAAAAGAAAAAAATGGCGCCGAGAAAAACCAGCCCGCCGAAAAAGAAGGCACAACCCGCAAGGGGGAGGTAAACGAGCAAAAACCTGCCCCACCGACTCCAACCACGCCTCCCGAACGCCGGGCAGACCCCGCCGGCCAACCGGGTGGCCCGCCGCCCGCGGGCACTTCGGGCCAGGGCTCGGCCGGGGGCCGCCGGCCCGGGGCTGGCACGCCGCAAGCGGTAGCCAGCGGGGCCACGCCCGGCACCCAGCGCGGGCTGGACCGGACCGGCACGGCTCCGGGCAGCCCCGGCAACGGGCGCAACAACGGCTTAGGGACGGAAGCGGCTACGGCAAGCGATGCGCAGCTGCAAACCCAGCGGGAGCGGCTAAAGGCCATGAACCTGAGTCCGGCCCAAGCCCGACAGCTGCTCGAAACGCTCCGGGCCCAGGAGCAGCAATACTTGCAGCAGCTTACGCGGCCTGCGCAGCAGAAACCGGACCCCAGCAAGCCAACCTGGTGAGTTGGTGAGGCGAGGGGATGGCAGCCTCAACCTAGCCCCGCTAGATGGCTGCCGGGCAAGGAATGGGTTGGGGACGGTTAAGTCCGTACTTTCGCGGCCTGATTGAACCACCCACCCAACACTCTTATTGAAGCTCATATGCAAATCAAGGAAGTTGTCATAATATCTGCCGTTCGCACGCCGATTGGCTCATTTGGTGGCGCACTCGCGTCGCTGTCGGCCACTGAGCTGGGCGCCATTGCCCTGAAAGGTGCGTTGGAGAAAGCCGGCGTGGCTGCCGCGGAAGTAGAGCAGGTGATTATGGGCAACGTGATTTCGGCCAATCTGGGCCAGGCTCCGGCCCGGCAGGCAGCCAAGAAAGCGGGCCTGCCCGACACCGTGGAATGCACCACCGTGAACAAAGTGTGTGCCTCGGGCACGAAGGCCATCATGTACGCGGCTCAGGCCATTATGCTGGGACAGGCCGACGTGGTGCTGGCCGGCGGCATGGAGAGCATGAGCAACGTGCCCTACTACCTCGACAAAGCCCGATTCGGCGCCAAGTACGGCCACGGCCAGATGATAGACGGCCTGGTGCGCGACGGCCTCTGGGACCCTTACAATGACTACGCCATGGGCAACGCGGCCGAAAACACGGCCAAGGAAATGGGCATCACCCGCGAGCAGCAGGACGCCTTCGCCATTGAGAGCTACACCCGCAGCGCGGCCGCGGCCAAGGCGGGCAAGAAGAAAGACGAAATCATTCCCGTGACGATTGAGAGCCGCGGCAAAACCACGGTGATTGCCGACGATGAGGAGTACCTGAAAGTGGATTTCGCCAAGGTGCCCGGACTGAAACCTGCCTTCATCAAGGAAAACGGCACCGTGACGGCTGCCAACGCCTCCACGCTGAACGACGGCGCCGCCGCCGTGCTGCTGATGAGCCGCGAGAAGGCCGAGGCCCTGGGCCTCACGCCCATTGGCCGCATTCTGGGCTTCGCCGATGCCGAGCAGGCACCGGAATGGTTCACGACTTCGCCCGCGCTGGCCATTCCGAAGGCGTTGAAAAACGCCGGCAAGACTGCCGCCGATGTAGACTTTTACGAAATCAACGAGGCATTCTCGGTGGTGAGCCTGGCCAACAACCAGCTGCTGAAGCTGGAAGGCAGCAAGGTAAACGTGTACGGCGGCGCCGTGAGCCTGGGCCACCCGCTGGGGGCATCAGGCGCGCGCATCGTGACCACGCTGATGAACATACTCAAGAACGAGGGCGGCAAAATTGGCGTGACCGGCATCTGCAACGGTGGCGGCGGCGCCAGCGCCATTGTGGTGGAGGCCTTCTAAATCGCTGATTGCCGCTGATTGACCGGGATTTCATTGATTGGAGATTACCTCATCACGTTGATTTGAAGAGCCGTATTTTTAAAGGCCACGTTGTGTGCAACGTGGCCTTTTCTTTGTGTTGAACGGATGCTGAGTAAACGAAAAGCATCACGGAAGCCGTTTGCATACCGTGACTAATCAGTGAAATCACGGTTAATCAACGACAATCAGCGATTTATGAAATACTTAGTGCCTTTTTTTCTGCTGCTGGTTCTGCCTTCGTATGGCCAGAAAGTGCGACGGCTCATTACGTTTTATGACTCCACGAAGGTGCACAAACGGGAAGTCTACACCGCGCTGGTGGCCGCCGATACCGTTCCCCAGGGCACGTACAAGCGCTTTTACCGCAACGGCAAGCTGGAGCAGCAAACCAGTTTCCGGCAGGGCAAGCGCGACTCGGCCTACGTGGAATTCCACCCCACCGGCAACCGGCGGCTGGAAACTACCTACCGCGACGGCATTCGCCAGGGCCCCTTCAAAACGTATTACGACAACGGCAAAGTGGCCCAGGCAGGCCTGTTTGAAAACGACGAGCCCAACGGCGAGCTGACTTTTTACCACCCCAGCGGGGAAGTCCGGCTGCGCACCACGCTCACCAAAGGCCAGCCCAACGGCTCGCTCAAAGCGCTGTACCCCGATGGCAAGACCCAGGCCGAAATCAGCTACGTGGACGGGCAGCCCAACGGCGCGGTGAAGTTCTTTTACCCCACCGGGGCGGTGCAGAGTGAGGGCGTGTTTACGCGCGGGCTGCTCTCAGGACCCTACAAAACGTACTACCCCAACGGCCAGATTGAGAACGAAGTGCTGGCCGACAAAAATGGCCGCGGGCGCTACCGCAGCTACTACCAGAGCGGCAAGCTCCAGACCGAAAGCACTTACGCCCCTGCCCCGCTGGTGCAGCGCCCCGTGAAAAATCCCCTCGGCGATGACCTGACCAAGCGCGTGGCCCCGCTCACCGGCACCAACAACCTCGACGGTGCCTCGACGAGCTACTACGAGAGCGGGCAGGTGAAAACCAAGATGACCTACCGCAGCGGCGTGCCCACCGGCAACGCCCTGGAATACTTTGAGAACGGCAACCTGCGCGAGGAAACGGACTACAGCAACAGCGGGCGCGACCGTAAAATCACGCGCTTTCACGACGCGGCCGGCAAGCTGGCCCAGACCGAGCTGCACTACAAGAACAGCAAGCCCGCCGGCACCTGGAAAGAGTTTTACCCCGACGGCAAGACCCCGCGCAAGACCGAAACCTACGGGCCCACCGGCCGTCTGATGGGCGACCGCATTACCTATTTTGAAAACGGGCAAGTGCAGAGCCGCCAGCCCTTTCTCAGTGGCCTCATGTCGGGCATGGCCCAGGAATTTTATCTTTCCGGCAAGCTGCACAAGGAAACCACCTACGTGCGCAACGTGCTGCTGGGGCCATTTCGGGAACTGCGGGAAGACGGCACGGTGGCCGTGAGCGGGCAGTACCGCAACGGCAAGCAAAGCGGCGTGTGGACGTACTTCAAAGAAGACGGCACCACCGAAGCCCGCTCCGTAACTTACCGGAACGGCGCACCAGTGGACCCGGTAAAAAAAGCGGCGGCAAGGCCCAAGCCAGTGCCAAAACGCAAATAAAGGTGTCTGTAGCCTGTTGCCGAGCAATCAACCAGCAATGCACAACTGACGACTTCTCCGTTTTGAACGGTGGGTTACGCAATTCAAGCTCTGGCTCCCGGCCAGGGCTTTTTTGTTTTTATGCACATCAACACCTCACTCAGGCAACCCGAAACCGGGAAGAGGCATCTGAATAACCGAGCGCGCGAAGCTTAGCCGCTCAATACTAGCGAAAGTTGAATATTTTTTTCAACGCGCTACATGCTAACAATCAATTGGTAATAATCCTCAAAGCGCTGCTTACTGGAAAAATATTTTAACAGTACCTTGCTTTACAAAGTACCTGTTCTACTTTTGTTCTGTTCAAAGCCCAGTAGCTGAGCTTAGCGTGTACCAAAGACGGCCCGCTACCCAACTGCTTCCACCTCACTCACCGGAGAGAGGGCCACCGAGCAACTCACCTCCCCAGCGGAACCGCGGCCGCTGGATGACCCGAGCTGCTCCTTTGCCCGTCTCCACTCTCACCTCTGCACCATGAAAAGTCTCGTCACTCGCCCCACCCTTTCCCGCTTTGGTCGCGCCCTGCGTGGGTGGGCCTTTGCTTCTTTGCTGCTGCCTTTGGGCGCTCTGGCCCAAACCACCGGGCCGGGCCGCGTGAGCGGCAGCCTGCTGGAAGCCAGCAATGGCAAAGCCGTTCCATTCTCCGATGTTCTCTTCCTGCGCGCCGCCGACTCTACGTTTGTGGCCGTGGCCCAAACCACCGAGCAGGGCACGTTCCAGACCGCCGCGCTGCCGCTGGGCACCTACCTGCTGCGGGTGCAGGACCTGAACTACCAGGCCCTACGCCGCCGCTTCACCCTGACGGAGGCCGCGCCCAGCCTCAACTTTATAGGCTTGAAAATGACCGCCGCCTCGGCCACCAGACTGGGCGAAGTAGTGGTGACGGGCCAGAAAGCCACCGTGGTGGAAGACCTGGGCAAGCGCGTGATAAACGTGGAGAAAGACCTGGGCAGCATCGGCGGCACCGCGGCCAACGTGCTGCAAAACGTGCCCTCGGTGAACGTGGACGTGAACGGCACGGTCACGATGCGCGGCTCTTCCAATATCACCATTCTCATCGACGGCAAGCCGGCCGGCACCGGCAACGGCGGCGGCGCGGGCGGCCCGCGCCTCGACCAGATTCCGGCCTCGCGCATTGCACAGGTCGAAGTCATCACCAACCCCTCGGCGAAGTACGACGCTGCGGGCGGCGGCGGGGTCATCAACCTCATCACCAAGAAGGAAACCCGGAACGGCACCAACGGCACCGCCGCCTTCAACCTGGGCACCAGAGACAAATACAGCGGCAGCCTGAACCTGACCCGCAAGGTGGGCAAAGCCACCTGGTCGGCGGGCTACGACGGCCGCGACGTGACCTACGGCAGCCGCGGACGCTCGCAACAAACCGCCCTGCTCGGTACCGCCGACACCTCCCAGACGGTGCGCACCACCCAGGTGGGCGTGGGCCGCGAGATTCATCGCAACCAGGAGCTGCAAGCGGGCGTGCAATTGGAATTGTCCAAAGACCAAAGCCTGGGGTTTAACGCCTCGATGGGCACGGAGCGGAACATTGAGGGCGAAAGCCAGGACCTGACCCAGCAAACCGACAACGAGGCCGTGCAGCGGGTCCGCGGCCGGCAGGACCTCGACGTGAGTGTGAAAGTGATGCAGTACGGCGCCGACTACCGCCGCACCTGGGCCGCGCACCAGGGCCGCGAGCTCTCGGCCAACCTGGGCGGCGTGCGCATTGATGCCACCGTGCCCGTGGTGCAGCGCCAGTTTGTGGAGGCCGGCTCGGGGCAGGTAGCGCAGCCGGGCACGCGGCAGCAGCTCGATGTGGTGGCCAACATTCAGTTCGGCCAGCTTGACTATACCCATCCCTTCGCCGAAGGCAAAGGCCGCCTGGAAACGGGCGTCAAGTTTGAACGCCAGTCTAACGTTGGCTCCAACAAATTCGGCTTCGCCACCAGCGAAACCGCGCCCGACAGCTTTCAGGACGACCCCGACCGCTCCCTCACCTACACCTTTGAGCAGCTGGTACCCGCCGCCTACGTGACCGTGCAACGGCCCCTCGGCCCGAAATGGAACGCCCAGGTAGGCATGCGCTCGGAGTACACCCGCATCAGCGGCAGCGTGGAAGGCGGCGCGGGCATTACCCAGCGCGGCAGCCTCGACCAGGACTACCTCAACTTCTTCCCTTCGGCCAATATCAGCCGCGAGTTTGGCAAGGAGCCCGGCCAGAACCGCTTGCAGCTGAGCTACGCCCGCCGCCTGAACCGGCCCAACTTCATGCAGCAGATGCCGCTGGCCATTTACCAGGACCCGCGCAGCTACCGCCTGGGCAACCCGCGCCTGCAGGCCGAATTCAGCCACAACATGGAACTGGGCCACCAGCTGAGTCTGGGCGCGGCCACGCTCACGAGCACGGCCTTCGCCCGCATCACCACCAATTCCATCCAGCGTCTGCGCTCTATTGACACCACGGCCACCCGCTTGGCGGGCCCCGGCGCCGGCCTCGTCACGGCCGAAGAATACGACAACGTGGGTACCGTCACCAACATTGGCGCGGAGTTCAGCCTCAACCAGCCCCTGGCCAAGTGGTGGCGCCTGAATGCCAGCACGAGCCTCTACCGCGCCCAGATTGCGGCTAATGCTTTCGGCAACAACCGCCAGGCCCTGGTGGGCTCCGTGCGCCTGAGCAACAACTTCACCATTCGCCCCACCCTGGAAATGCAGCTCAGCGGCAACCTGCGCTCGGCCGCGCTCACGGCCCAGGGCCGGCAGCTTTCCCAGGGCTCGGTGGATGTGGCCCTGCGCCAGCGCCTGTTCTCGGACCGCGCCGCCCTCACGCTCCGCGTTTCGGATGTATTTAACACCCTCAACTACCGCAGCGAAGTGGAGACCGATGCGCTGCGCAGCACCCGCTACGCCAAAGACGAAACGCGCGTGGGCTGGCTGGGCTTCACCTGGTACATCGGCGCCAGCAAGGCCAAGCCGGGCCGCATCGAGGCCGCGCCCCAGGGCGGGGGCGGCTTTGGCGGCTGAGTTAGTTGATTTTTTGATTGCCACCCCGCTTTTCTCATCTTCCTTTCTGCAAGCAGTCCCGTCGTCGGTTCGTCCGGCGGCGGGATTTGTGGTGCCGGGACTGCGGAGTTGGCTGCGTAGTTTCGCCCACGTTCCCGCTCACCTTTCTTTTTCTGTCAATGTTCAAAATGCTTCTACCGGCCGCCGCGCTGGCTTCTACGGTCCTGCTGGCCGGTCCTTCCGCTCAAGCCCAGGTGCCCACATTCAAAACCTACGCGCAGTTCAACGACACGCTGGTGGCGCGCTTCAACCGCGGCGATTTTGCGGGGATGGAAAGTTTTGGCAGCCCGGCCCTGCGCAAGATTGAGTCGCTCGGCAGCATGGCCACTTTCCTGACGAAGACCAAGGAGCGAACCGGGCGCGTGGGCAACACCACCGTGCTGGGTGCCCGCGGCCCGCGCCACGAGTTTGCCTGGAATGGCGAGAAGCAGAACCTGCGCGTGACGCTGGTGTCGCCCGCGCCGGGCGTGATTGACGACTACATCATCACCGACTTCATTGCTCAGCCCACCAGCGCGCGCCGCACCACGCCGGTGCTCACGGACAACAAGCAGAAAACCGCCCTCGACCAGGCCGTGCACAAAGCGGCTTCGCTCTACATGCAGCACCCCGACGCGGCCGGCATGTCCGTTGCGGTGTACCACGGCGGCAAGCAGTCCTTCTACAACTACGGCGAGGTAGAGAAAGGCACCCAGCGCCTGCCCACGGCCACTACTTTCTACGACCTGGGCTCGGTGGCCAAAACCTTCGTGGGGACGCTGCTGGCCCAGGCCGTGCTCGACAAAAAGGTGAAGCTGACCGATGACATCCGGCCGTACCTGCCCGGCCAATACCCCAACCTGGAAGTGGAGGGCCAGCCCATTCGGTTCGTGGACCTGGCCAACCATACCTCCGGCCTGGGCGGCACGGCTCACGTCTACAACCCAGCGACCAAGGAACGCCAGGACAAGCTGAACCTGGCCGACAAAACCGCCTACTATAATAAATACACAGCCGACAGCCTGCTCAACGACTTGCATGGCCTGAAGCTGGCCACCAAGCCCGGCACCACCTACCGCTACACCGGCGTGGGCTCGCTGGTGCTGCAACTGCTGCTCGAGCGCGTGTACCAGCAGCCGTATGAGCAGCTCGTGACCCGCTACGTGCAAACCCGCTTCGGCATGCACGACACCAAGCGCGTGCTCTCGGCCAAGGAGCAGGAGCGCTACGCCACCGGCTACACCCGGCCCCAAAGCCCGCAGGCCCACCCCAACTACACCGGCTACTGGGGCGGCCCCAACCTGAGCTCTACCGCCGCCGACCTGCTCAGGTACGCGCAGGCCAACCTGACCGAAAAGGCGCCTGCCGTGGGCCTGGCCCACCAGCGCACCTGGGGCACCGGCGCGGAAGTGGGCCTCGGCCTGTGCTGGATGCTGGACACCGACGCCAACGGCGCCCGCCGCATCTTCCACAACGGCAGTTCCACGGGCTACAACACCCGCTTCGTGCTTTATCCGGAGCAAAACCTGGCCGTGGTGGTACTGGTGAATGAGAACATCAGCCAGAGCCGAGTGACGGAAATGGAGGAAATGCTCACGCAGGCGCTGCCGAAAACGATTACCGCGAAGAAGCCACTGGAGCGTGCCGCCGCTGGCAGCCCTACGGGAAGGTAGCTACGGCAGGAATTCACTCTTCTGAGTCAGGCCTTCATCATTTGTTTTGTGAGAAAGCCCTACCGTCTGTTCAATTGACGGTGGGGCTTTTACATTTCTGAAGCAGCCTTGATGGGCAGCTGTAAGGCCTAGAGCGGTTTCACGCTTCGTGTACAGCGTTAAACGCATCAAGCCTGATTTTAACTTTTAACTGCCCTTACGCAGGCACTTGCTGGCGCGCGTCTCTGACGCGCTGCCCGTTGGGTTCGAGCCTGTGGCTCGGGGTCGAACACCTGGCGACCAGCTTCGCGAACGCCTCCCTTGCCCGAGCCACAGGCTAGAACCCAGTCGGCAGCGCGTCAGAGACGCGCGCCAGCAAGTGCCTGCGTGAGGGCAGCTTGACTGCGCTTTTAAATTCTTTCAAAAGTGTACACAGACCGGGGAACCGCTGTAAAAATCGGAAGTGGTTGCGCGTTGTGGGTGACGATTGAGATGAAAAGGATTCAGGATAAGTATTTTTTTGGATTTAGTTGATGTATCAATTATATTTGTATCAAATAAATCATCTGATGATAGTTGACACCCCAACCCAAACGGTTCTGTACACTCTGGAACAGGCCATCAAGGCATACCGAAAGCTTTGCCAGCGCAACATTTCCCAGGTCATGGACGACCTCACGGTGGACCAGGCCCTGGCGCTGATGGTGCTGGAACGGCATCCGGCGCTCAGCCAGCTTGAAATCGCCGAACTGGTTTTTAAGGACAAAGCCTCCATCACCCGCATCATTGAGCTGTTGGTAAAAAAGGGCTTCGTGGACCGGGCCATACACGCTACCGACCGGCGCAAGTTCGAGCTGCGCCTCACACCCAAAGGCCAGGACACCATCGCAGCGCTGTCCGGCACCATCCGCCTGAACCAGCAAACGGCCTTGGCGGGACTCAGCGAAGCGGAGCTGGCCCAACTCTATAACACGCTGCAAAAAATCATCACCAACTGCGCTGTTCCTGTATGATGCGCCCGATACTTGCCCTCTTCTGCTGCTGGCTGGCTAGTGCCGGCACCTGTTTCGGGCAGCCGGCCGTGGCGCAGAAGCTAGCCGCCTACATGCAGGCCCAGCACGCGGTGAACCGCTTTGCCGGCGTGGTCCTCATCACGCGCCACGACTCGGTGCTGCTGCGGCAGGCTTACGGGCTGGCCGATTACGAATGGGCCGTGCCGAATGCGCCGGATACCAAGTTTGCGCTGGCTTCCATCTCCAAGCAGTTCACGGCGGTGGCAATCCTACAATTGGCCGAGCGCAACAAGCTGCGGCTCTCGGATAAGCTCAGCACCTTTTTGCCCGGTTTTCCCAACGGCGACGCCATTACCGTGCACATGCTGCTGACCCACACGGCCGGGCTGGCGCTCGACTTTGAGGAGCTGTACCTCGACCGCACTACCGTTTCCAACGATTCCGCCCTAGCGTACATCAGAAGGCTGCCCACGCAGTTTGCCCCCGGCACAGCCCTGGCCTACAGCAACGTGGGCTACTTTCTACTGGGCCAGATTATTGAAAAAACCTCCGGCGTTTCGTTCGGCAACTACCTGCAACGGAATATTTTCGACGTGGCCGGCATGACGCAGACGGGCCTGCACAGCAACACCGCCCTGGTGCCCCGCCTGGCCCGGTCCTACTGCCGGGAGGGCACGGCGTTCGTGAAAAATCCCTACATCAACTGGGACCTCAACGTGGGGCACGACGGGACCTATTCCACGGCCGACGATTTGGCCCGCTACGACCACGCGATGCGGGGCACCGCGCTGCTCTCGGAAGCGTCGAAAGTGCTGATGAACACCCCGCACAACCAGCGCTTTCCCGGCAACGGCTTTCTCGACCGCTACGGCTACGGCGTGTTCATCAACCCCTTCTTCAACCACGGCCACGACCTGCTGACCCACAGCGGCGGCTATTTCGGGGCCATGACCACCCTGGACCGCTACCCCAAGGACGAGTTGCTCGTCATTGTTTTATCGAACAACGAGGCCGAATCGCACTGGATTAGCTATGGGCTGGCGGGCATCCTGTTTGGCAAGGCCGTGGAAGTGCCTTATGAGCACCGGACCGTCGCGGTTGATGCCGCGCTGTTGCCCCGGTATGCGGGACAGTACGGGGAAGTCAAAATTGGCCATGCCAACGGCCGACTCTACCTAGGCAGCGATGACGTACCGCTGACGCCAGAAGCCGTCCGCAAGTTCTTTCGACAGGACAATCCCGACCGCACGTTTGAATTTCTGAGCAATAAGAAAGGGGGTATTTATGCTGTGGTGGTGACCAAGGGAGGGATAAAAGAGATATTTCTGAGAAGTAAGCTGAAGCACTAGGTGCGGATTAACAGGGCTCGCGTCTTTTCAAAATTCCAGCCGGAAGGCAGTCGGCCCGCCGCTTACCTTT
>JAYSZD010000399.1:0-11237 GCA_043738185.1 Hymenobacter sp.
GCGCCATATTTTGCTGTTGCGCCGGTTGCTGTAGCCCCGGAACCGGCACCGGAAACCCCCGCCGCGCCGCCTTCGCCCGCCGCCGCCGCCGCGCCCGACCCGCTCATCATGGAGCGTATCCGCCGCGCCCTGGTCGACGACGGCCTATACCAAAACCCCACGCTCACCCTGGCCGAGCTGTCGGTGCACACCGGCCTGGCCCCGCGCCTCATTTCTTTCACCGTCAACGCCGGGTTTGGCCGCTCCTTCAACGACCTGGTGAACGGCTACCGGGTGGCGGAGGTGCAGCGCCGCCTCACCGCGCCCGATGCCCGGCGCTTCACCCTGCTGGGCATTGCCTTCGAGAGCGGATTCAACTCCAAAACTACGTTCAACCGCATTTTTAAGCAGGTGACCGGCGTGGCCCCGCGCGATTACCAGCCCTGATGCTGCGGCCGTAGCCACCGTTTTGTGTTGCATAAACCGCGCTTTGTGTAGCCGCGCCGCCGGCCTGCCGCAGACCTTTGCAGCGTATCCAAGTACTTCATTTAAACCGCGATTATGAGTCTCACCGCCTTCCGCACCCTGGGCCGCTCCGGCTTGGTGGTCAGCCCGCTTGCTTTGGGCACCATGACGTTTGGCACCCCGCGCTGGGGCTCTGCCGATGACGTTTCCGAGACTATTTTTGAGGATTACGTGGCCGCCGGGGGCAATTTTATCGACACCGCCGACGTGTACGCGGGCGGGCGTAGCGAGGAGCTGCTGGGTGAATACGTGGCCGCCCGCCGCCTGCGCGACCAGCTGGTGCTGGCCACCAAATTCACCTTCAACGCCCAGCCCGGCAACCCCAACGCGGGCGGCAACGGCCGCAAAAACATTTACCGGGCCCTGGAAGGCTCGCTGCGCCGCCTCCGCACCGACTACATTGACCTTTACTGGCTGCACGCCTGGGACGTGGTGACGCCCGTGGAAGAGGTGCTGCAAACCCTCGGCGACCTGGTGCGGGCGGGCAAAATTCGCTACTTCGGGGTGTCCGACATGCCGGCCTGGTACGCCACGCAAGCCGCCACACTGGCCGCCGCGCACGCCGTACCCGGCCCCATTGCCATGCAGGTCGAATACTCGCTCGTGGAGCGCAGCATCGAGCGGGAACACGTGCCTGCCGCCCGCGCCTGTGGCCTCGGCATAGTGCCCTGGAGCCCGTTGGCGGCCGGGTTTCTGGCCGGCAAGTACGAGCGGGCCGGCGCCGGGGCCACCGGCGAGGGCCGTTTGAGCGGCCCCAACCCGTTCGGCAACCAGAAATTTACCGACCGCAACTGGCAGGTGCTCGACATGCTGCGAGCCGTGGCCGGGCAGCTCGACCGGCCGCTGGCGCAGGTGGCGCTGGCCTGGGCGGTGGCGCAGCCCGGCGTGGCGGCGCCCATCATCGGGGCCAGCAAGCGGGCGCAGCTGCACGACAACCTGGCCGCGCTCGACCTCCGTCTCAGTCCCGAGCAAATGCGGATGCTGAACGAGGCCAGCGCCCTGGAAGTGGTGTTTCCCTACGGCATCGCCTCGCCGGCCGTGAACCGGGCCATTTTTGGCGGCCACACGGTGCAGGGTTGGCCCGGCAACCAGGGGTAAAGCCGTTCATCCGACCCCCAAAACCCAGCGCGGTTCTTGGGTAAGGGGATAGAATTAAAAATGAAGAATTAAAAATTAAAAAACTGGTTGTCAATTTTTTAATTTTTAATTTTTAATTCTCTTTTTCCCTATTCCAGCTTGGAAACGGCTCTAGTTGGCCGCCATCCGAAAGGCCGCTGGCGTGAGACCGGTTTTGCTTTTAAAAAGCCGCGTGAAATACTGCGGGTACTCAAAGCCCAGCCGGAACGCGGTTTCGTTGATGGAGAGGTTGGTGGTGAGCAGCAGCTGTTTTGCTCGCTCCAATAAGTGCTGGTGAATGTGCTGCTGGGTGTTTTGGCCCGTGAGCGAGCGCAGCATGTCGCTGAGGTAGGCGGGCGAAACGTGCAGGGCGTCGGCAAAGTGCTGCACGGTGGGCAGAGGCTGGGGTTCGGCCAGCGCGAAGTAGGCCGTGAGCAGGGTTTCGAAACGGCTCAGCAGGTCGTGTTCGGCCGTGCGCCGCGTCAGAAACTGGCGGTGGTAGAAGCGGTTAGCGTAATTGAGCAGCACGTCGAGCTGCGAAATGAGCACAGCCTGGCTGAAGGCGTCGATGGGCTGCTCGTATTCGGATTTCATGCTGAACAGCAGGTTGTTGAGCAAGTCTTCTTCTTTCGCCGAAAGGTGCAGGGATTCGTGCAGCTCGTAGGAAAAAAAGCCGTAGCTGGCTATCTTTTTGCCCAGCGGGTACTTCAGCAGCAGGTCGGGGTGAAAGACCAGCATCCACCCGCTGACGTTGGAAGTATCGAGGCTCTCGCTGACCGCAAACACCTGGCCGGGCCCCACAAAAACCAGCAGTCCTTCGCTAAAATCGTAGGATTGGTGGCCGTAGTGCATCAGCCCCTTCAGGTCCCGCTTCAGCGAAACGGTGTAGAGCTGCTGCACCACTGGCGTGAGTACCCGCGGCAGGTCGCGGCACGCCGCCAGGTCGATGAGCGTGAGCAACGGATGCGCCGGCGCGGGCAGCCCAAAGAACCGCGTGTAATCGGTGACGGTGGACAATACCCGGAAATCCTTGGCGCTATTTTTCATGAGCTGAGGCAAAGGCAGCGCGGCGGGCATTTGCCGCGCCGCGCCTGGTTCAACGATAAGAGGTAACGTTTCGGACAGCTTAAAAACCGGCCGGATACGCCGCGCCCGCCGCGCTGCCCACCGGCATAATGGCATCCAGCGCGGCCAGCTCGGTGGGGCTGAGTACGATGCTGGCTGCGGCTACATTGGCTTCCAGGTATTTGCGGCGCTTGGTGCCGGGAATGACCACCACGCCCTGCGCCAGCACCCAGGCCAGGGCCAGCTGGGCGGGCGTCACGTTTTTTGCTGCGGCCAGCACTTCAAGTTGCTCCACCAGCGCAATGTTTCGGTAGAAGTTCTCGCCCTGGTAGCGGGGGAAAAAGCGGCGCGAGTCGTTGGCTTCGAAGTCGTCGGGGGTTTTAATATCGCCCGACAAGAAGCCCCGGCCTAGCGGCGAGTAGGCCACAAAGCCGATGCCCAACTCCCGCGTGGCTTCCAATATTCCTTCTTCCTCCACCTTGCGGTCGAATAGGGAATATTCGGTTTCGAGGGCGGTGATGGGGTGCACCTGGTGGGCGCGCCGCAGCACGTCGGCAGGCACTTCGCTCAGGCCCAGGTAGCGCACCTTGCCTTCTTCCACCAGCCGGCTCATGGCTCCCACCGAGTCTTCGACGGGCGTGGCGGGGTCCACGCGGTGCAGGTAGTAGAGGTCGATGTAGTCGGTGCCCAGGTTGCGCAGGGAGCGTTCCACGGACTTGCGTATGTACTCCGGGCGGCCGTTATAGCCGCCGGTCCACTGCTCGTCGTCGCCCACTTCAAAGCCAAACTTGGTGGCCACGATGTACTGGTCGCGCTTGCCGGCCAGGGCTTTGCCCACCAGCCGCTCGTTGTGCATGGGGCCGTAAAGGTCGGCGGTATCGAGCATGGTCACGCCCAGCTCCAGGGCCCGGTGCAGAGTGGCCAGGCTTTCGGCCTCGTCGGCCTCCCCATACACGCTCATGCCGTTCACGCCGCTGGTCATGCCCATGCAGCCCAGTCCTTCGACGGGTACTTCCAGGCCCTGGCTGCCTAATGCTACTTTTTTGAGGGTGTTCATATTGATAATTGGGTTGTGCTGAGGTTTTTAATACGGTACAAAGGTCCTGGCCAAGCCGGCGCCAGGGCCTACACAAACCGCGGTTTCTGCAACACAAAACGGCGCCTGGGCTGCTTGATAGGGCCCAAATCCGGCATTGGCACGTCCCACATCCGGTAGTGGGGCGCTTGGGGGCAGGGGAGACGGCCACCTTTGGGTCGTACTTCAAACGCTCCGTTTTATGACCCGTTTCCTGCTGCTGGCGCTTGGCGCGCTGGCCCTTTGCCCGGCCCCAAGCCTGGCCCAAACCACCCTGGCCCCGGCCGAAGCCCTGTCGGGTACGACCTGGGCCGACCGCACCCGCGTGCTGCCCGACGAACTGCGCCGCTTGCCCGTGGGCCTCACGCTGCGGCACTCGCCCGGCGTCAATTACCCCGAGCCCAACCCCGCCCTGCCCGGTGGCTACGTGTGGAAGCACAGCACCAGCGTGCGGGCCGAAGACGCCGACCTGGAAATTGTGGTTTGCGGCAGCTACATCTGGTACAGCGCCGCTGGCTGGCAACCCAACCTGCGCCAAACGCCTGCCGAGTTTGCTGAGCTGTTCAACTGCCCCGGCGGCCGGCTGAAAAAGGGCGCTACCTACACCTTCACCAAAAACTACCGCTACGCCGCCAGCGCCAAAAGCCTGTATGGCGGCGACGCCCTGTGGTTCATTATCGCCAAAGATGCCCAGGGCCGCCTCTACAAAGGCTACGGTCTGATTGAAACCGAAGCCGACCCGCAGCCCTCCAAATAGCCATCTCATCGCCACATTTTCCAACTCCTATTCTCATGAAAAAGCTGCTCACTATCCTGCTGTCATTCCTGGCCCTGCTCGCCGCCCGGCCCGCCGCCACCACCTACCGCCTCGACCCCGCCGCCAGCACCCTCACCTGGACGGGCCACGCCGAAGCCGGCACCTGGGCGCCCCAGGGCACCATCCGGCTTCGCGAGGGCCGTGTGGTGGCCGAGGGCCAGACCGTGCGGGCCGCCCGCGTGGTGGTGGAAATGGCCACCCTGACCCACGAGCAAGCCCCACTGGCCGAGCACTTGCGCAACGCCGACTTTTTCGACACCGGTAAGTTTCCCACGGCCGTGTTTGAGCTCACCAAATTCAAGTCTGGGCAGGCGACGGGCACGCTCACCATCAAGGGGGTGACGCGGCCCGTGGCGTTTCCGGTAGCGGTGGTGGCGGTGCCCGGCGGCCTGCGTCTGCGCGGCACCGCCACCCTCGACCGCACCCAATTCGGCATCAACTACAATTCCACGGCCTTCTTCCAAAACCTGGGCAGCTACGCCATTCGCAACGATTTCCAGGTGGCGTTCGACGTGTTGGCGCGGTAGCGGGCATTTTGATGGGCTACAGCAGTGGCGGGTTCGTGGCTTCGTACCACATACACTGTGTGCCGCCCTCCCGGAATACGTTCTGCTGCCGCAGCCCTACCTCCTCCAGAATGCGGCGGGAAGCGGTGTTTTCCACGTCGGCGTAGGCACAAATACGCGCCAGTCCCAGCGTTTCGAATCCGTGGTCACGCCAGGCCTGGGCGGCTTCGTTGCCGTAGCCCTGTCGCCAGAACGGCGGCCGGAACCGGTAGCCCAGGTCGTGGAAATCCTGCTGCCCGTTTATGGGTCCGGCCACCAGCTTCAGGCCGGCCCAGCCCATAAATTCCCCGGTTTCGCGCAGGAGCACGGCCCAGCGCCCGATGCCATTGGCCGCGTACTGGGCCTGAATAAAGCGAATAACCGCCAGGCTCTGAGCTAGGTCGGTAGCCAGCGGCCCGCCAATGCCGCCCAGGTAGCGGCGCACCGCCGGGTCAGAATCGAGGGCCAGCATGCCGGCCGCATCGGCATCGGTAAGCGGGCGGAAATGCAGGCGGGCAGTATCGAAAGGCTGCATAAAGGGAGGGCACCTGGGCGGGAAGCTGAGGCGCAGCAGCGGCAGCAAAAACCAGGCAGCAGCAAGTTACGGCCCGTTGCGAAAGGATAAGCAGGCCGGGTGGCGCGCCTACCGTCCCACTCGTTCCGCGTCAACGCCTTTGATTCCCCTACGCCGACCTCCAGCCAATCCGAAACCTAGCTGCGTACGGGCCGTTGAGTAAGGCCAAATAATGCAGGCAGTATGGTGCGCGCCCGTAAGGTTTGGGGCCAGTCCGCGTCAGCCACGGAAGCAACTAAAGCTACTGTTGTTCGGCCTCCTGCCCCCGCGCCAGCGGACTATACCGACGGTGGCATTCCCCATGAGCCGGGAAGGGCGCAATAGGCTGCGGCCTTCGTGGGCCTGGTTGCCGCTTTTCAATACCTTTTCCTTTCGAATGCCATGAAGAAAGTGCTTTGCCTCAGTCTCCTTGCGTTGGCATCGGCCTGCTCCTCCAACCCCGAGCAGCAATCCCAGGCCACTGCTGCCGCGCCGGCCAAAACCGCTACCCCGCCCCGCGAGCTGCCCGCCGTGCTGCAGCAAGCCCTGGCGGCGCATGGGGGCCTAGCCGTATGGCAGCAGTTCGGGGCCATGGAGTTTCAGCTAAAAACCACGTTGGGAACGCCGCGCAATGAAAAACACCTCATCGACCTGCGCAACCGGCAGGTGCGCATTGAGGCGGCAAACTACCAGGTGGGCATGGATGGCCAACAGTTTTGGGTGACCCCGTCGAAGGCGGCCTTTGGCGAAATGCCCGCCCGATTCTACCACAACCTGTTTTTCTACTTCTTCGCCATCCCGTTTGTGCTGGCCGACGACGGCACGGTGTACGAGGACCTGGGCACCCGCACCGTGTCTGGCAAAGCCTACCGCGCGCTGAAAGTAAGCTACGAAAGCGGCCGCGGCGACGCTTCGGACGACGAATACATCGCCCATTTCGACCCCGAAACCAACCGTTTGGAGCTACTGCTTTACACGGTTACGTACTTCGAGCCGGGCAAAGCGGCCACCTTCAACGCCCTGCTCTATTCCGATTGGCAGGAAGTGGGCGGGCTGCAGCTGCCGCAGAAGATGGAAGGACGCCAATTCGCCGACGACAAAGTTGGCGCCCTGAGGTACACGGCCGAATTTAGCAACGTGCGCCTCAATCGCGCCCAACCCGAGGCCAGCCGGTTTGCCATGCCCCAAGGCGCCGTAGTAGATTCGTTGGCCAAGCCGAAGAGCAGGTGAGTACCTGCGCGGTAACATAGCGTCTGGTGCTATTGTCGGCTCCGCACAGGTGCAGCGGGCCCACCTTGCCGAAATCCGATTGGCCAGATTCCGGGCCAGCGGAAGGCTTCCAGGCAGCAGCAGGTTTGCCGCCGCTCGGCAGCCTTTCGCTGGCCCTGCTCCGGTCCGGCAGCCTTACCTTAGCACCATGACGCCAAAACCAACCACGTCCTCTTACGCCGCCGTTTTCATCGACTTTGAAAACATATATTATTTCCTCAAAAACCACTTTCAGGACCCGCCCGAGCTCAACGACTACGTGCTCGACATCATCCGCAAGCTGCGGGAGAAGCTCAGTGCCAAGGGCCTCGACTGCTTAATCAGCTACGCTTACGCCGACTTCGAGCGCTTGGCTACTGCGCCCCAGGGTGCCCTCTACCTCATGGGCGTGAGCACCCGCAACGTGCTGGGTACCGACCACAAAAACGCCGCCGACATGCAGCTCTGCATCGACGCGCTGGAGGTGATGTACACCCGGCCCGACATCGGTACGTTCGTGCTCGTGGCCGGCGACCGCGACTACATTCCGGTGCTGCAGCACCTGCGGCGGCAGGCCCGGCAGGTGCTGGTGGCCGGTTTCCGCGAGTCCATGTCCGGCGATTTGCTGCAGAACATCGGGGCCGAGCAGTTCATCGACGCCCGCGACCTGCTGGCCCCGGAAAGCGTGACCCAGCTGGAAACGCGCCGTGCCGAACGCCTGCGCAAAGCCGACGACGCCCGCCGTTTGCGCGAGCTACCCCCCGCCGCCGATGCAGACCGCGCCGCTCCTGCCTTGCCCGAGCCGGTGCCCGAGCCCCCGCGCCTCAATACCCCCGTTTTGCCCCGCCCAACGCCCGCCCGCCTGCCCGATGAAGTGTCCGATTTCGCGCCCATTCAGCCGCTGAGCACGAGCAGCGCCGTTCGTACACTGGCCTGCATGCTCAAGGAGTTTCAAAAGCTGGAGGCCAAGCAGCAGCGCCGGGTGCGCGAGCTGTGGCTGGGCCCGTTTATGCGCCTGTTGGCCGATGAGCTGCCCGAACTGCCCGATTACGAGCGCCGCGACCAGCTCAACAAGCTGCGCGACGCCGGCGCCATCCGCATCGAGAAGCGAGAAGGCGAGCCACACCCGTTCTCGGTGATTGTGGTGAACTACAACCACCCCGATGTGCAGGCCCTGCATCCGGGGGAGGAGTAGTGGCCGCCCGGCTGGCCGCGCCAGCCCATTCTATAATGTCACTACACTAACAACCAGTAACTAAAGACTGATAACTAACCTATTGCCTATGAATCAGCTTTTGTTTCCCAATCCTAAAACCCTGGTTGCCAGTACTTGTCTAGCGCTCAGTTTAGCCATTCCCATGCTGCCCACTTCCAGCCTCGCCCAAACCGTTACAGCTGCTGCCACTGCCAACCCGCTGCTGGCGGATTGGGCTGGGCCCTACGGCGGGGTGCCGGCTTTTGATAAGGTGAAAGTCGCGCATTTCAAGCCGGCGCTGGAAACGGCGATGGCCGAAAACCTGCGCGAAATCGAGGCCATTACCACTAATAAGCAGGCCGCCACTTTCGAAAATACCATTGCCGCCCTGGAGCGCGCCGGCCAGCGGCTGGATGAAGTGCAAACCGTGTACGGCATCTGGTCGGGTACGCTGAGCAGCCCGGAAGTGCAGGCCATTCAGCGCGAGATGGCGCCCCGCATGGCGGCATTCTCCGACCAGATTAACCAGAACGAAGGCCTGTTCCGGCGCGTGGCGGCGGTGTATAATTCGCCCGAAAAAAGCAAGCTCACGCCCGAGCAGCAGCGCCTGACGTGGGTGTATTACAACAACCTGGTGCGGGCCGGCGCCAAGCTCGATGCCCCCGCCAAAGCGCGCCTTTCAGCTATCAACCAGCAGCTGGCGGGCCTGTTTACCAAGTTCAGCCAGAACGTGCTGGCCGATGAAACGGATTCCGTGCTGGTGCTGAAAACCACCGCCGACCTGGGCGGGCTGCCGGTTTCGCTGTGCGATGACGCCGCCGCCGCCGCTACCTCGCGCAAGCTGACCGGCGCCGGCGTCATCACCAACACCCGCTCGTCCATCGAGCCGTTTCTGACCTACTCCGACCAGCGCCAGCTGCGCGAAAAGGCCTGGCGCATGTTCTACAACCGCGGCGACAACGGCGGCGCGCACGACAACAACGCCATTATCAGCGAAATACTACAGCTGCGGGCCGAGCGCGCCAAGCTGCTCGGCTACCAGACCCACGCCCACTGGCGCCTCGACAACACGATGGCCAAAACCCCGGAAGCGGCCATGCAGCTGATGGAGCAGGTGTGGACGCCCGCCGTGGCCCGTGCCAAGGAAGAAGTAGCGGATATGCAGGCCCTGGCTCGTAAGGAGGGCGCCGACGCTGCTTTCAAAATTGAGCCCTGGGACTACCGCTACTACGCCGAAAAGGTGCGCAAGGCCCGCTACGACCTCGACCAGAACGAGGTGAAGCAGTACCTGCAGCTCGACAAGATGCGCGAAGGCATGTTCTGGGTGGCCGGCGAGCTGTTCAATTTTAATTTCAGCCCCGTCGTCAACGTGCCCGTGTACCACCCCGACGTGAAGGTGTGGGAGGTGAAGGACAAAACCACCGGCCAGCACGTGGGCCTGTGGTATTTCGACCCCTACGCCCGCCCCGGCAAGCGCTCCGGTGCCTGGATGAATGCCTACCGCAACCAGCAGCGCCTGGACGGCCAGCCCGTGACCACCATCGTTTCCAACAATTCCAACTTCGTGAAAGGCAAGGAAGGCGAGCCCACGCTCATCTCCTGGACCGACGCCACTACGCTGTTTCACGAGTTCGGCCACGCACTGCACGGCCTGTCGTCGAACGTGACGTACCCCTCGCTGGCAGGCACCAGCGTGGTGCGCGACTACGTGGAATTTCCTTCGCAGGTGCTCGAAAACTGGCTGCCCACGCCGCAGGTGCTCCAGCGCTTCGCGGTGCATTACCAGACCGGCAAGCCCATTCCGCAGGCATTGGTGGACCGGATTGAGAAGGCCGCCACCTTCAACCAGGGCTTCGAAACCACCGAGTTTCTGGCCAGCGCCCTCATCGATATGAAGCTGCACCTGGCCGGCAGCCGGAAAATTGACGCTGATAAATTTGAGCGCGAAACGTTGGCCGAACTCGGCATGCCCCGCGAAATTGTGATGCGCCACCGCACGCCGCAGTTCTCGCACGTTTTCTCTTCCGATGGCTACTCGGCCGGCTATTATAGCTACCTGTGGTCGGTGGTGCTGGCGGCCGATGCCTACGGCGCCTTCACCGAGGCCGGCGGCCCCTACGACAAGGCCGTGGGCCAGCGCCTGACCAAAAACATCTTCTCCATCGGCAACACCATGGACCCGGCCCAGGCCTACCGCAACTTCCGCGGCCGTGACCCCAGGATTGATGCGCTGATGAAGGAGCGGGGCTTCCCGATGACGCCCCGGAAAGCCGGTGCCGCGCCCGCCACGCCAGCAAAAAAAGCCGCTGGGAAGAAAAAGTAGCCAGCACGCGGCGCGCTGTACAACCCATCGCAGTCAGAAAAGTTGTGTTAAATTTTTGCTTTTTGGAAAGGCCAAAATATTGTACGTTTGAGCGTTAACAAGCGGGCTGGGGACGGGTTGATAAGCCGTACACACACCTTTCTAACCCCAATAACATGTCAGATACTCAATCACCAACCAGCCAACTCGACGACACCCTCAACGCCCTCAAGGGTGGTTTGGCTGCTGCTGCTGGCGTTGCCGGCGACAACATCGCCGGTTGGATTAAGACCCTGTCAGCTGTGCCCCAGCTCTCGGGCATCAGCGCGGAGCTGCAGAAACTGCACGACGCCCTGAGCAGCGGTGCTTCCGACACCGGTGCGCTGGCCACCAGCCTGAGCACGCTGGGCGAGCACACCACCAAGGCGGCCGAGTCGGCTACGGCCGATTCGCAGGAGAAGCTGCGTGAGCTGGGCCAGACGCTGACCGCCGCCGGTGGTCAGCTGCGCGGCTAGTTGCCCCGGTTTCCCTGAAAACAGAGAAAGCCGCTTTGCTGCCCGTCAGCGAAGCGGCTTTTTTGGCTGGTTTTGCGCCGGAATCGTGCGCGCGCTTTGCCAATGGGCCCCGAAGCTGCCGGGGGCAAAATTGGCATTTTGCCTGTGCGCCTGCGTACCTTCGCGGCTGCAAGCCCAGGCTTAGCGGCCCCGCCTGCCGGGGTTGCGGCACGGATGGGCCGAACTTTCAACTCCCTCCATTCCTCCCATGAGCTTTATTTCCGAGATAGAATCCAGCGTTCAGGCCATTTTTGCCGCCATCG
>JAYSZD010000400.1:0-1719 GCA_043738185.1 Hymenobacter sp.
CCCACCACTTCGCGGTTGTCGTTGAGCAGGTAAGCGCAGTGGTGCTCCCGCAGTGGGAGCAGGCACGCATCGGCCCCCACCACAATGCCGGAGAAGGTCTGGTAGCCTATCCAATTGTTATACACCCACCCATTGGTCGCATCGTACTCCGTCGTGAGGTACACCTTGCCAAAGCTGTTTTTCAGTTCTGTAGTCATATACCCAAGGGCGAGCGTAAGCGGAATACAGGCTTCTTCCGCCCGTTACGAAGTTGCATGAATGTCTTAAATGCGAGACGAAGGTAGCAGTTAGGCCTCTGTTCTGATGCGCTGCTTCGGACTGGAATCTGTGGTTCAAATCTAATCACTCCGAACCAACACCGTCGTCCTCGCCCGGAGCCTACGGCAGCGTCTTGGCTGATGCCCAAGCACCCGGAAGTAGTCTGGTTAAGCAGGGGAGAGTTGGGGGTGTGACGCAGAACTGGGGCGCGTCTTCGATGGCTCCGCGTCGGGGACGCGCCCCAGCCTGTTCGTCCCAGAACGCAATGGCGGCCGGGACATCGGTAGCGTCAGTGGGCAGCACGTGACTGGCCAGCATGTGGCCCAGGGTGTCGGTCAGCACTAGGTTTCGTCGGCCTCCCATTTAGCAAAATGTCAGTATCACCGTGTCCCAGAGCGGTAAAGCGCCCGGTCAGTCCTGCCACACACCCGGTTTTGAGCACGTAGAAAATGGCGGTTACTACTTATGCCAGCGGCCACTTGTCGCGGCGCCGGACGATTGAAATCGGTGCCAATGGCTGCCAGTCCCGCGTGAATAAATCCGAACTGTACCGCCTCCGAGCGACTTTTCCCCTGATTGTTTCACTAAACTGAACTAACTCAAGTAGGAGTTTCCAAGGCATGGGGACACAGCCAACAACGTCCGCGCTACAGTGCTGGCGACGTCCAAAGGAAGGGGCTGCAGTAGCAGCACTTTAAACTGCCAGCTGGCCGGTTCAACAGGTTATACCCGTTTCCTATTCGCAGCGAAATAGACACTTTGGGCTGCTCCCGTGAGAGGAAACCGATGCTCCTCGCCAAGTGGTTTGCGAGCACGGCGTAGAAACGCGTCCGTTCGGGGCTTGAGGTTCGTGCCCTTCAAGCGCCCCGCAACAATGAATAAGCAGATTTTTCTAAGTTATATTCAAAAAATATCGAGATTATTTCAAAATAAACTATCATACATTAGGAATAAGATATATTGAGAATGTAATTTTGTTGATGAGGCCTGCGCCGGTTCGTGGCTTATTACCCTTTTTCCTCGGTTTATGAAAAACTCATACGCTCTTCGCGCACTGCTCGGCAGCTGGCTGGTCGTGCTGCTGGCTATTTCCCCCGCCCAGGCCCAGGTAGTAGCCGGCCGTGTCGCGCCCACCGTGGAAGCCCGCAAGCAGGTATTGCGCGAGGCCCTGCGCCTCACCGCCAACGCCGACCTGCGCCCCACCGAAACCGAGCTCGACCCACTGGGCTTCATCCACGAGCAGTACCAGCTCTACTACCAAGGCGTGAAGGTGGAGCATGGCCTGCTGCGCATCCACAGCCGCGCTGGCAAAACAGCTGCGGTGAGTGGCGAAACCCTGCGGCTGGCGGCCGGCCTATCGGTGCGGCCAGGACTGAGTGAAGCTGCCGCCCTGCAACGGGCGCTTGCCGTAGTGAAAGCGCGCACCTACAAGTGGCAGCTACCCGCCGAAGAAGCCGCCCT
>JAYSZD010000401.1:0-4166 GCA_043738185.1 Hymenobacter sp.
AGGAACGAGCGCGACAAGTTCCCGGTGCCCAGCCGCTTCATGGCCCAGGCCAACGCCGCCCTCACGCACTGCCTCGAGAAGTCCTCCTTCATCACCTCTTCGCTCTACATCATCGATTATGAACAGGGCGGTTTCGTGTTTGCCCGCGCTGGGCACTGCCATACGCTCTACTACCACGCCCTGCGCGAGGAGGTGTTCTATTTCGAATCTACGGGCCTCGGCCTCGGCATTATTCGAAACGAGAACTATGAAAAGCACATCAAAAACCAGTTTTACGACTACAGCCCCGGCGATGTGATGGTGATATACACTGACGGCATCGTGGAAGCGCGCGGCGGCGACGGCACCGACGATTACGGCGAAGACCGCCTCAAGCTTCGTCTGGAAGAAAGTTATTTTCAGGAAGCCGATGACATTAAATCGTTCATCCTCGCCGACTTGAATGGCTTTACCCACGGCTTTCCCATTCACGACGACCAGACCCTGTTGGTCATAAAATTCAAGTCCGCTCAACCTCCACAGTGAGCCTGACGTATCGTTCTCATTATGAAAGTTACCGCTCAACCCACCGCCGATACGCTCACCCTCCTGCTGGACGGCGAGCTGGACGCTAGCTCCGCCATTGTTCTTGATACTGAGCTAGCAAAACCCGATATTCTCGACTACCGCAAGGTGTTGGTCGACTGTGCCAAGCTCAGCTATATTTCTTCGGCTGGCCTGGGAGTATTTATTTCGCACCTGCAGCGTTTCCAGGATGCCAATGTGAAGCTGGTGTTTTTTAACATGCAGGAAAAAGTTTTCAACGTGTTCGAAATTCTGGGTCTCGATGCGCTGATGACCATCGTGCCCACTGCCACCGAAGCGGAAGCCGCCTGATTTTAATTATGAGTTGTGAATTATGAGTTATGAGTTGAGAGTGACCCAACAGCATTCTCAACCCGTAACTTGTAACTCATAACTCATAATTTATAACTCCCCTATGAAATCTGCCCTCCGCATTGCTTGCTCACGCATCCACCTCCAGCAGGTGCGTGATTTCGTGCGGAATTACCTCAGCAACCGGCAGCTGCCCGAAGTGGCCATCAACCAAGTGGTACTGGCTGTGGATGAAGTGGTGGCTAATTTTATCATTCATGCTAATGGCGAGGATGAAAATCAGTTTTTGGACCTGGAAATAGACCTCAGCGAGCGGGAGCTGAACGTGCAAATCGCGGATAACGGCGATACCATTTACCTGCCGGAAGCCCACCAAAACCCTGATTTGCGGGACTATATCCGCCAAGGACGCAAGGGCGGCATGGGCATGACGCTGGTGAACCGGCTCATGGATAAGGTAGAATTTTTTACCCGCGGCAACCACACCATTTGCCACTTGAGCAAGCACCTAGCCTAACGAGAAAGCTCCAACAGCGCGTCGCGCCGGGCGAAGCTTAAACACCATTGCCGCGCAGCCAGTCCCATACAGTGAGCTGGTTGCGCGGCAATGCGCTTTTGGTCCTGCCCGGCATGACCTTTTTATCAATCTGTCTTCAAAACAGCGACCAAGGCGTTCTGCTTGCTTCGTTTCCCTCCAAAAATTAGTTAATTTCGCACTGGTACTTTTATGCCCGCGCCATTCCAACTCGTCTTTTTGGCGCTCTCGTCTCCTATCTGTTCCTATGCACAAACGCATTCTGTACGCCGGCACGGCCGTCGTAACACTGCTGGCTGGCTGTCAGGCCGCTAAACCCGCTGCTTCGGCTGCCGCCGCTGCTACTGCTACCGGGCCTGTTGTCGAAACGCTGGGAAACTACGCGGTACCGGCCAATGAGTTTGCCTACGTCTACCGTAAAAACAACAGCACGGCTTCCGACTATGGCACCCGCCAAAGCGTGACCGATTACCTGGACCTGTACACTAACTTCCGCCTCAAGGTACTAGACGCCGAGCAGCGCGGCCTCGACACCACGCAAGCCTTCAAACGCGAGCTCGACGGCTACCGCCAGCAGTTGGCCCAGCCTTACCTCACCGAAAAAAGCGTAACCGACCAGCTAGTGCGCGAGGCTTATGCCCGCATGAGCCAGGAAGTAAGCGCCTCACACGTCCTCATTCGCGTTACGCCCGATGCCACGCCGCAGGACACGCTGGCCGCTTTCCAGAAAATCCAGGGCATTCGCCAGCAGGTAGTAGGCGGCACCGATTTTGCGCAGCTGGCCCGTACGCTGAGCGAAGACCCGTCGGCCAAGGAAAATGATGGCAAGCTGGGCTATTTCACCGCCATGCAAATGGTGTATCCGTTTGAATCGGCAGCCTATAACACGCCCGTGGGCCAGGTTTCGGCTCCCATCCGCACGCGCTTTGGCTACCACATCATTAAGGTGAACGACAAGCGGGCCGCGCAGGGCGAAATCAAGGTGGCCCACCTCATGATTCGCATGACGCCCAATGCGCCGACGGCCGACTCGCTTACGGCCAAAAAGAAGGTAGATGAGCTATACAGCCGCCTGAAAAAGGGTGAGAACTGGGACAAGCTCGTGGCGCAGTTCTCAGAAGACGCGGGCTCGGCACCTAACGGCGGCGAGCTGCCGCCATTCGGCACGGGCCGCATGATTCCGTCGTTTGAGGAAGTGGCTTTCAAGCTGCAAAAGCCCGGCGACATTGCGGCCCCGGTCCAGACGCCCTACGGCTGGCACGTCATCAAGCTGATTGAGCGCCAGCCCCTGGCCCAGTTTGCCGACATGGAACCAACCCTGAAGGCCAAAGTCGCCAAAGACTCGCGCTCAGAGCTCAATAAGACTGCTTTTCTGAAGCGGGTGCGCCAGGAAAACCAGTTTATGGAGATTCCAGCGGCCAAAGCCTACGTTTTCAGCAAAGCCGACACGTCGTTGGTGGCCGGCCGCTTCAAGTACCAAATGGCACTTGGCGAGGGCATGAAACCCGCGCAGGCGAAGGCGAGCGGGGGCAAGCTGTTGCTTTTCACCATCAAGAGCAACCCCTATTACGCAGCTGATTTCCTGACGTTTGTGCAGCAAAACCAGCGGCCCCGTGCGGGCGCGGAACCAGCCTTTGCCATGCAGCAGCTCTACGACCAGTACGTGGAACAGTCGCTGACCGAGTTCGAAAAGAACAACCTCGAAACCAAGTACGAGGACTACCGCATGCTGGTGAAGGAATACCGCGACGGCATTCTACTCTTCCAGTTGATGGACGAGAAAGTATGGAGCAAGGCCATTGAGGACACCGTGGGCCTGAAAAACTACTTCGCCGCCAACCAGGATAAGTACCAGTGGGAGCAGCGCGTGCAGGGTACCGTCATCAGCGCGGCTACGCCGGCCCTACTGGCCCGTGCCCAGAAAGAGCTGACGACAGCCCGTTTCCCGGTTACCCGAAACCTCTCTAAAACGGCAGCTTACGGTATTGGTACGACCACCGTGGGCAAAGCCGCCGGCCAGGCGCTAGCAGAACTAGCCGACCGCATGCTGCAAGACACCCTGGCCCGCGTTACCCTCACGGGCCGCGTGAAAAAGGGTGAAAAAACCAGCCTGGCCCGCGCCCGCGCCGAATCGGCCGCTACTTATTTGCAGGGCCGCGGCGTGCCAGCCAGCCGCATCAGCAAGGCGGCCTCAACGGCTGCAAGCGCTGCGGGCGTGCAGGTGGCACTCGTGACCGGCAACCCGGAAGCCATAGAAGCTGAGCTGAACCTCAAGAATCCGTTGTCGGTGCAGATAACCCGGAAAGTGTTCCAAAAAGGCGAAAACAAGCTGGTGGATGAGCTGCTGGCCAAGGGGCCCGGCACCTACACCTTGCCCAAAGACGGCCGTTACAACGCCGTTACCATCGACAAAATACTGCCCCCCGGCCCCAAAACGCTGGCCGAAGCCCGTGGTCAGGCCACTTCCGACTACCAGACGTACCTGGAAAAGGAGTGGATTACGGAAATGCGCGCAACCCGCCCTGTGCAGGTAAACGAGACAGAAGTAAATAAGCTCATCACGAAATAGAAGTGCAGCAGTGGGGCGTTGGCAGTGAGTAGTTTTATCTAAACCACTTGCTACCAACGCCCCGCATGCGTCTTTCCGACACCATTGCAACCTTCGGATGCGACCTGAACTCCTTGTTTTTGTCTGCCCACGGATTTATCGTGAAATTTGCGGGCCCGTTCGCGTGTTAAGCGTCCGTGGCTCAGG
>JAYSZD010000402.1:0-4162 GCA_043738185.1 Hymenobacter sp.
TATCCACAAGACCTGAGCTAATGTCAATAGCTCAGGTCTTGTGGATAGTTGGCATTTTGTGCGTTAGCAACGTGCCTACAAGAAGTGTTACGACCACCCAGCATACTCGTTTATCCGAAAAAATCAACCTCATTTATATCAATCTATAAAAATCAGAATCACACCTGAATCACCCCCACGTTGTACGCCTTCTCAATCGGCGCATGGTTCGCCGCCGCAATCCCTTCCGAAATAACCTTGCGGGTTTCCAGCGGGTCAATCACGGCATCGACCCAGAGGCGGGCTGCGGCGTAGTAGGGCGAGAGCTGCTCCTCGTAGCGGGCCTTGATGCGGTCGAGCAGTTCCTTTTCGGCTTCGGGGGTGATGACTTCGCCCTTGGCTTTGAGGCTGGCCACCTGGATTTGCAGCAGGGTGTTGGCGGCGGCCGCGCCGCTCATAACGGCCAGTTGGGCCGTGGGCCAGGCCACGATGAGGCGCGGGTCGTAGGCCTTGCCGCACATGGCGTAGTTGCCGGCCCCGTAGCTGTTGCCCACGATGACCGTGAACTTGGGCACCACCGAGTTGCTCATGGCATTCACCATCTTGGCGCCGTCCTTGATGATGCCGCCCTGCTCGGAGGCAGAGCCCACCATGAAGCCCGACACGTCGTGCAGAAACACCAGCGGAATGCGTTTCTGGTTGCAGTTCATGATGAAGCGCGCGGCTTTGTCGGCCGAGTCGGAGTAGATGACGCCGCCCATCTGCATGCCGGTTTTCTTGCTCTTCACAATCTTGCGCTGGTTGGCCACAATGCCCACCGCCCAGCCGTCGATGCGGGCCAGGCCGCACAGCAGCGTCTGGCCATAATCGGGCTTGTAGGCCTCAAATTCGGAATTATCGACCAGCCGGTTGATGATGTCCATCATATCGTAGGGCTTCACCCGGTCCGAAGGCAGCAGGCCATAAATCTCCTGCTCAGCCAGCGCGGGCTTGGCCGGCTCGGTGCGGCTGAAACCGGCCGTGGGGTGGCTGCCCAGCTTGTCGAAAATGGCGCGGATGTGGTCGAGGCATTCCGCGTCGGAATCGAATTTATTATCGGTCACGCCCGAGATTTCGCAGTGCATGCTCGCGCCGCCCAGCGCCTCGTTATCAATGCTTTCGCCGATGGCCGACTTCACCAGGTAGGAGCCGGCCAGGAACACCGAGCCCGTGCCGTTCACAATCATGGCCTCGTCGCTCATGATGGGCAGGTACGCGCCACCGGCCACGCAGGGGCCCATAATAGCCGAAATCTGCACGATGCCCAGGCTGCTCATCACCGCGTTGTTGCGGAAAATGCGGCCGAAATGCTCCTTGTCGGGAAAAATCTCGTCCTGCATGGGCAGGTACACGCCCGCCGAATCGACGAGGTAGACGATGGGCAGCTTGTTTTCGATGCTGATTTCCTGGGCCCGCAGGTTCTTTTTGGCCGTGATGGGAAACCACGCGCCGGCCTTCACGGTGGCGTCGTTGGCCACCACCACCACTTGCCGCCCGGCCACGTAGCCGATGACCACCACCACGCCGCCGCCGGGGCAACCGCCTTCGCTCTGGTACATGCCTTCGCCCGCAAAAGCGCCGATTTCAACCTGGGCCGCGCCTTTATCCAGCAGGTAGGCAATGCGTTCGCGGGCCGTGAGCTTGCCCTTGGCTTTGTGGGCCGCAATGCGCTTCTCGCCCCCGCCAAGGGCTACTTTCTGAAACTTCTGGCTGAGGTTGAAGCTGAGTTGCTTGAGTTGGTCTTCGTTGCGGTTGAACTCGACGTTCATAAGGAAAGCGGTGGGATTTTGGGAGGAAATGAGCACAAAAAAATCCGCCCGAAAGCGGATTTCAAAGGTACGGTGTAGACGGTGTCGCGTGGACTCTGCGAGTCCGCGCATTGTTACTTGACGGTGGTTTTCACTTCGGAGTCGACGGTGGTGCCGTTGGGCCGGGTGGTGGTGGTTTCCACCTCTGTTTTCTTTTTGCCGCCCCCAAATACCGAGAAGTGCACGTAGCGCTTGGGGTTGGCTTTCATGTCCAGCAGCAGGGCGTCAGCCGAGCCGGCGGTGGCGTTGAGGCTGTTGTAAAGCGTCGTATCGTTGAGCAGCTTGCCCATCGAACCTTTCTGGTCGTTCAGGGCGCGGTTGAGGCTAGCCACGGTGGTTTGGGCCTCAGCCATGGTAGCATCGAGGCGGCGCACCGCAGAGCCCACCGGCGCCTGCTTCAGCGAATCGGAGAGCTGCGAAAAATTCACGGCAATTTTATCGAGCTTGCCCGTAGTCTGGTTCAGGGCGGCGCTCATCTGGGCCAGATTGCGGGTAATCTGGTTGATGTTGGCCTGGTTGTCGATTATGAGCTTTTGCAGGGCCTCGGTGCTGGCACGGGCGCCAAGCAAGGTGCCTTGAATGTTGGTTTCGGCGTCTTTGTTGATAATGCCGTTAACGTGGCGCAGAGTCGAATCGAGGCTGGAAAGCACGGGCAGGGCCCGCGCCTGCAAGGCAGTGGCCAGACCGGCAATACCGGCGTCCGACTCGGTAAGCAGTTCCTCCCCGCCCTCAAATATTTTATTATTGCGGCCCAGGGCCAGGGAAATGGTTTTCGAGCCCAGCAGCGTGCCGCCCAGGCTGGCTACGGTAGAGTCGCCCAGCACAATGCCTTCCTGCATTTCCAGCGCCACCCGCACCACGTTGCCTTTTTTGGGCTGGAGCTCCAGGTTTTTCACCTGCCCCACCTTGATGCCGTTGAGGATGACCGGGGCGCCCACGTTCAGGCCTTCCACGTTGGGGTAGGTGGCGTAGTACGTGCTGTCGCTGGAGAGCAGGTTGCTGCCGCGCAAGAAGTTGAAGCCGAGAACGAGCGCGGCAATGGCCACAATGGCGAGCAGCGCCACTTTTATTTCTTTGGACACGGGAAGCAGATAAGTAAGTGGGTGAATGGGGGAAGCAGCAGTTCAAACCTGGAGCCTGATACGCAAGAACGACACGGGTAGATTTTGCCGTGATTGATGCACCTAATCAGACCTTTCGCTTATGAGCCGCCTTCCAGCTCGCGCTTATACTCGCGGAAGGCACGATAGATTCCCGCGGCCATATACGTCTGATTGGCTTTGTTGTTGAGGTAACGTTCCTCGGCCGGGTTGGTAAGGAAACCCGACTCAATCAGCACCGCCGGCATGGTGGCTTTCCAAAGCACGATAAAGCCGGCCTGTTTTACCCCGCGGCTGGGCCGTTTTATGCCGGTGCGGAACTGCCGGTCGATGCGCTGCGCGAAGCGCAGGCTGTTGGTGATGTAGGCCGACTGAAAGAGCGAAAACAGGATGTGGCTCTGCGGCGAGCTGGGGTCGAAGCCGTCGTAACGCTTCTGGTAGTCTTTTTCCTGGAGAATAACCGCATTTTCGCGCTGGGCCACGCCCAGGTTAGCGGTGGTTTTGTGCAGGCCCATGGTCCAGACCTCCGTGCCGTGGGCCTGGCTGGGGCCAGCGTTGCAATGAATGGAGATGAACAGGTCGGCGTGGTTGCGGTTGGCAATGGCGGCGCGCTCATCGAGTTCGATGAATACGTTGGTTTTGCGGGTGTAAATCACCTTCACATCCGGCATGTTGTCCTGAATCTGCTTGCCCAGGGCCAGCACCAGGGCCAGCGCCACGTCGGCCTCACGGGCCGAAACGCCGGCGCAGCCCCGGTCCTTGCCGCCGTGGCCGGCATCAAGCACCACGGTGCGCAGGCGGTACCGGTAAGGTGAAGTCGAAACGTCAGGGACCGGCGCCGCCAGCGTTGAATCGACTGCGAGCCGGGCAGAATCAGGGGTGGTTTGGGCCTCCGCTTTCCATTCCCCGCCGGCCGCACCGAGCAGCAGCAAGGCAGCACTAGCCAAGATGACAATAATCCGCACGTCGTTCGTTGAAGGGGCGGTAGCGACCTGCTACCTTTGTAGAAGCCTCAAAAGTAAACGAAATTAACCGCTACTATCCTTTGCCTGTCTGGTTTGGTCTTCTCCCTGAAGCCGGGTTTCGGCCGTGGCCGCGCCGCGTAGCCCCAACGGAAACGCTCTTTAAGCTGCTGGGGCTCATTTTTTTATTGTGTCTGAGCGCGGCCCATTCCGCCCAAAGCCAAACCGTACCCCCGGCCCAGCCCACCCAGCGGCCCGGCAGCACCCCTACCCC
>JAYSZD010000403.1:0-4160 GCA_043738185.1 Hymenobacter sp.
GCCTACGTCGCCCTGGGGCAAGGTTAGCAGGTTCGGATTTGCTACGATTGGCGCGGGGGCAGGGTCGGAGCAGCCCGCCAGCACCAGCGATGCGGTAGCCGCTGAAGCACCCGCCACCCGTAAAAAAGTCCGGCGGTGCAAAGTCCCGCTCCGGGAAAAAAACGAATCAGACATAAGAATAGAACCGCCGGGTGCCCAGGCGCACCTCGCCGCTGCCTACAAAGATACTCCTAGCGGCCCGGGGGTGGCATCTCCATAAAAAAAGGTGAACCCGACCTGGATTCACCTTTTTTGAATACGCTGATTATCAGTTATTATGCTAAGAAAGTAGCGCAAATGTAGGAGTGCCGGTTTTGACGAAGTTGCGGGCTATGGCTTTCACGGTGGCCATGTCCAGGGGCTCGTCAAAGGCCTCGGAGGCGGCCGTTGCGACGCTGGTGGGGGCCAGGCCTGCGATAGTAGCCGCCGTGAGCAAGGCGCTGATGCTGGCGCCGGCCTGGGTCACATTGTTTTCGGCCGGGAAGAAAATGTTGGCGGCGGAGCCTGAGGCCGGCGTGCCCGGTCCGTACACGGCGTCGGTGGTGCCGGGCACGGGGCCGTTGTTGTCGCGGCCCGATACCCAGCTTTTGGGTGCGGTGCTGAGGTTGACGCCTGGTGCCGCAAATGAGGCCCGGTCGCCGGCGGGCTGTAGCCCGCCGCGGCGCATGGTGCGCACGCGGGCGGCGTGGCGAGCTTCCACCGAGTGGATGTTGAGGGCAGCTTCGAGCACGGTTTTATTCGACATCAAATCCGTAGCGCTGCCTTTGTAGGCGCGCACGCCGGTGTCTTCCAAGGCCTGGGCCACGGCCAGAAAGGTGTTCGGGTCGGTCAGGACATCGGCGAAGAGTGCGGCACGGGAACCGCCCTGCGCCCCAGTGAAGTCGAAATCGGTCGCCGTCGGGTTCACCGGGGTGGCGTTGAACGGAGCCGCCGCGATAACCCCGCGCAGGAAGGCCACGTGGTTGTTTTCGTCGGTTTTGATGGCGTTCAGCGACTTGACGTTGTTGGCGCTCAGAGCGCTGGTGATGGCGATGCTGCCCGTGCCGAGGTTGTAGAAAGTGGCTTCGAGATGCTCCAGCAACAGCGCATAGTTGAGTACTTCCAGCACGGTGGCTTGCGTGGCGGTGGCACCGGCATAGGCCTTGTTGAAGATAGAGCCCAAGGCAAAAGGCACGGCGGCGGTAGCCAGCTTGCCGCCCAGGCCGCTCAGGTGTCGGAACACGCGGCGGCGTGAGTCGAGGCGGCCGTACACTTCGGGGTCGGCCTTTTCGATTTCGGCGAGAATATTCAGAAGATTCATGAAGCAGGAATATTATAATTAGGAAAAAGCCCGTCAGAACCTATACCAGGCCCGATACATCCAGCTTCGAGCCGGCTTTCAGGAAGGTGTTGGCCACGGCCACTACCTCGGCCGGGGACTTGGAGCGCTCCAGGCCAGTAGGGATGGCCGAAACGGGCCCGCCCGCCACAATGGGGCCGCCGGTAGTCACTTGCACTACGTCGTCGGCCACGAACGTGGCTTCGGCCAGCAGGTCGCGGATGAGGGCGGCATGGCGGGCTTCCACCGACACGATTTTGCCCGCCAGCAGCAGGTTCAGCGGGGTCTGAATGTAGCGTCCGGCGCCGTTGTAGGCGGCTACGCCGAGGTCTTCGAACGCTTTGGCAGCGTCGAGTACCCCAAGCTTGCCAGCGGCAGCGCCCGTGCGCACGCCAAAGTCGATGCTCGTGAAGTCGGGCTCCAGGTTGCGAATGGCGTTGCCGGCCAAAGCGGCGCGGAAGAAGTCGCGGTGCGCTACCTCGTGGTAGTGCAGGTCGTCCAGAATCTGTTTTTCGGCGCTGCCTGCGGTTAGGGATTTGTAGTAGTTACCGTCTTTGAGCTGGGTATAAAAGGCGGCTTCGAGCTGTTCCAGGGCATAGGCGTAGTTGAGGACGCCCAAGTCGTTGGTGCTCGTAATGCCCACATTCACTAGCCCGGTTGCAGGCGCGGTGCTGGATTCTTTGTCGCAGCCGGCTAGTACGAGCGCAGTAGCTCCGGCTGTAGCGCCGGCATACAGGAAAAACGAGCGCCGTTTGATGGGTGCGTACAAGGGCGGCGCGGGCTGGGAAGAGGCAGTGCCAGCGGGCCGGTTAGTATCGGACATGAGAAAAATGAGTAATAGATTAAGAAATGAAATCGTCGGGCCGAGCGCGTCAGAAAAATTGAAAGCAGCTCCTACAGCACTGCCAAGCCACCTGCGGGGCCTAGTCGGGACTGAATCAGGGCCTCGCTAAAGCAACGGCAACGCCTGAAAAATCAATGCCGCCAAAATTTTATCGAAATAACGGCGGAAAAGCTACCCGTCGGGAGCATTGTTAACCAGAAGCAGAATACCGGGTTGCTCAAACACGAAAAAGCCGACCCCGCATTAGCGGAGTCGGCTTTTTGAAACTACTTGCCTCGGGGAGGAAGCTGGTTGTGCTTAAGCACCAACCAGACCACCAGCACGCGAGTTATCCAGTACTTCGGCCTTGGTCAGGATTTCGTCGAACGAAGCCTGAGCATCTTTGGCCGAGTAGCCGCCGCCGAGCTTGGTGATGTCCACGTTCGACTGCGTGGTGGTGCTTTCGGGAATAGCGCCTTTGTAGTGGGGCTGTCCGTCGAGGTCGCCGTCGCCGCTAATCCAGGGCGTCTGGCCGCGCATGTAGCGAATGTGCGCTGCGTGACGGGCTTCCACCGAGTGAATCTGCAGGGCAGCCTGGAGTGGGTTCACCATGCCAACGCCGGTGATGTTCACATCAGGAATGCCCTGCAAATCGGTAGCGCGGCCTTTGTAGGCCCGTACGCCGGTGTCTTCCAGCAGCTGGGCTACTTGCAGTTGCTTGGCAAACGTATCCAGCTTGGCAAACTCGGCGGCTTTGAAGGTAACCGGCGCAATCGGCGTGCCACCGATGGTAGTGATTACCGTTTTCAACAGGCTCACGTGGGCTGCTTCGTGCTTGAGAATTTGACGGATGGAATCCTTGTCCTCGGTAGAAGCACCACCGAAGGCAGACGAAGCAACCATCTTTTTGTAGAAGTCCTCTTCGAGGTACTCCAGCGTGAGGGCGTAGTTGAATACTTCCTTGGGGTCGCCGGCGGTGGTGCCCGCGTAGGCCTTCGAGAAGAAAGCGGCCAGGAAAGCAGGAGCCGAGGCCAAAGCCGCGCGCTTGCTTACCGTGTTCAGCGAGCTGAACACGGAACGCCGGGTATCCAGGCGGCCCATTACGTCGGGGTCAACCTCGGAAAGCTGATTGATGATATTGAAGAAATTCATGGCGAAGATTGATTACGATGGAAGGGAAGGGGGATTAATTAACGCCAATGGAGCTACCATCCAGCTTCTCGGTAATAAAGCTTTGCGCGGCGGTAAGAACCTCAGCAGGCGTTCGGGCTACATCGAGCCCGAGGCTGTTTACGACGTCGTCGCCAGCAAATGACTTGCCGGTATTATCGAGCAAGTCACGAACATAAGCGGCGTGACGAGCCTCAACCGAAACAATCTGGCCGGCGATTACCAGGTAAGCAGGCGTTTTGAGGAGCTTGCCAGCGCCATTGTAGGCCGATACGCCGAGGTCTTCGAACGTTTTAGCCGTACCCAGGATGTTGTCGCGGCTAGTGAAGGTAGCAGCGGGGTATTTGGGCGTCAAATTGCGCAGGGTCTGGCCAGCGGCATCGCGGTCCAGAGCGGCCTTGAAGAAGTCGCGGTGAATGGCTTCGTGCTTGGATACCTGCTTAAAGTAGTCAAACTCGGTGGCACCGAGCAGCGCGGCACCGTTGGGTAGCTTGGCCACCCGGTCATAGAAATCGGCTTCGAGCTGCTCCAGGGCATACGCGAAGTTCAACACGCCTACATCGCCCGAACCCAGGCTGATGGAACCATCGGCCGTCGTGCTGTTGCCTTTGGGCATAGCAGGGGTGTTATCGTCCTCATCGTCCGAGCAACCAGCCAGAACCAGGGCTGAAGCACCGGCCGTGGCACCGGCATACATGAAAAAGGAGCGCCGCTTGATGGGCGTATACAGCGGCTGAGCGAGCGTGGATTCCTCGGTGCCGCGGGGCTGAAGATTGTCAGACATGGAAATAGAAACGGTTAGGTGGAAAA
>JAYSZD010000404.1:0-4157 GCA_043738185.1 Hymenobacter sp.
ACAAAGTCCGCGTATCGTGCGGGTATCCGGCGGGGACGCGGACTACAAAGTCCGCGCTACAATACCCTGGCCGGCCACCGGTAGCGTGAACAGAAAGCAGCTGCCCGTTTCGGGCTGGCTTTCCACCCACAATTGTCCGCCCTGGGCGTCGATAAACTCGCGCGAAATGCTCAGCCCCAGGCCCGAGCTGCCGCCGTGGGCGGTGTGGCCCGGCACCCCCGCAAAGCGCTGAAAAATACGCTTCTGATACTCCTTCGGGATACCGGGGCCGCGGTCTTCCACGCTCACCCGCACCATTTCGCCCCAGTGCAGCACCCGGATGGTGAGCGGCGTGCCCACCGGCGAGTAGCGAATGGCGTTGGAGAGCAGGTTGATGAGGACCCAAGTGGTTTTTTCCGGGTCGCCGAGCACTTCGGGGAGGGCGTCGGGCAGGTGCGTTTCGAGGCAGAGCTGCTTGTCGGTGAGCTGGGCGCGCACGGTGCGGGTGGCGTAGCCAATGACTTCGGCCAGCTGCATGGGCTGGGCATTGAGCTTGATGCCGGCGCCCGCATCGAGCCGGGCCACGTCGATGAGCTGGCCCACCATCTGAAGCAGGCGCTGGGTTTCTTCGCCGATGCCGTTGGCCAGGTTCTGGCGCTCGGCATCGGTGGTGCGCACGTTTTGCAGCAGCAGCAGGCTGAGCTTGATGCTGGCGAGCGGCGTTTTCAGCTCGTGGGAAATGGTGGCCAGGAAGGAGGATTTTACCTCGTCCAGCTTCTTGAAATCGGAAACGTTGCGCAGGCAGAAAATATGCCCATCGGGCTTGGCGTAGCCGTTTTGCCGGTCGGGGAGGCCGCCGATGGGGCTGATGCTGAGCTGGTAGTGCGGCGAGTCGCCTTTGTGGGGAAACACAAAAACGGGGTCCGGCACGGCATCGCCCGCGAGGTTGGTTTCGGAGAGGGGCACCAGCAGGTCGCGCAGCAGCGCATTGGTGGCGGCCACGGCCGCGGCGGGTTTGCCCAGGACGTCGGCCGAGGACAGGCCCAGCAGGTCGCACGCCACGGGATTGGCCAGGACGATGGTATTTTGCTCGTCCAGCAGCAGCAGGCCTTCGTCCAGGCTTTTGACGAGGCTGTCCATGCGGTTGCGCTCGGTAAAGAGTTGGGCCAGGGTGGCGCGCCGCTCGTCCTGGGCCTGGCTCAGCACGCGGTTGACGGCCGCCGCAATGGTGCCCACCTCGTCGCGCCGGCCCACGGCCACGCGGGTCGCCGGGCCGGGGCCGGCCACCCGCGCTATGTCCTCGGTGAGGCGGTAGAGGGGGCGCACCACCACGCGCGGCAGCCGCACCATCATGGTGATGCCCACGGCCGTGCCGGCGCCCAGGAACGCCAGCACGGTGTTGCGCGCCAGGTCGAAGTGAGACGGTTGCAGCGTGTGCCCGCCTTCTTCGAGGTAGCTGATGGTGAAGAAAGCCGAGCCGCCCAGGCCCAGCAAAAGCAGGAGCAGCAGAAAGACGCTGAGGCGGATTTTGAGTTTGAGGGACATGGTGCAGATGTAGCGTGGACGCTGCGAGTCCGCGCATGAATAATGTAGCGCGGACTTTGCGAGTCCGCGCATGAACGATGTAGCGTGGACTCGCAAAGTCCACGCATGAATTAGGTAGATGAAGCCGTGCCGGCGCGGACTCGCAAAGTCCGCGCTACATTAACCTTCCAGCCCGTACTCCTGCAATTTCCGATACAGCGTGGTCAGCCCGATGCCCAGGCGTTTGGCTACTTCCGGCTTGTTGCCTTCCAACCCGGCCATCAGCCTGGCTATGTGCCGGGCTTCCAGCGCCCGCAGGCTGTCATCGGCCGCATCGGCGCCGGGCTTAGCGGGGCGGCCCAGGGCGTGAAACTCATCGGGTAGAAAATCGGCCGATAATAATTCGCTGGCGGGCGCAAGGATGGCGGCGCGTTCCAGCACGTTTTTCAGCTCGCGCACGTTGCCGGGCCAGGGATAGCGCTGCAACAGGCGCAGGCAGTCGGGCTCCAGGCCGGGGAGGCGCTTGCTGAGCTTGGCGGCGAAGTACTGCAGGAAGTGCTGGGCCAGGGGCGGCACGTCGGTGGGCCGGTCTTTCAAAGGTGGCACGTTGATGGTGAACACCGAGAGGCGGTAGTACAAATCGGGGCGGAAACGGCCTTCGGTAGCTTCCTGCTTGAGGTTGCGGTTGGTGGCCGCTACGAGGCGCACGTTGACCTTGGTGGGCTTGGTGTCGCCGAGCTTGGTGAAGCTCTGGCTTTCGAGCACCCGCAGGAACTTGGCCTGTACATTCAGCTCCAGCTCGCCGATTTCGTCCAGGAACAAAGTGCCGCCGTTGGCTTCTTCCAGCAGGCCCTTCTTATCGGTGAGGGCGCCTGTGAAGGCGCCTTTCTTGTAGCCAAACAACTCCGATTCGAGCAGGTCTTTGGGGAAGGCGCTGCAGTTCACGGCCACGAAGGCCTTGCCCTGCCGCCCGCTGGCCTGGTGAATGGCCTGGGCAAACAGCTCCTTGCCGCTGCCGGTGGGCCCTTCCAGCAGCACGGTGCTGTCGGTGGGCGCTACTTGCCGGGCCAGCTGCTGCACCCGCCGCAGCTCCACCGAGTCGCCAATCATCGACTCGAAGCGGTACTGCTGGCCCACGCGGCGCTCCAGCTCCGTGACGCGCTGGCGGAGGCGGGCTTTTTCGGCGGCGCGGTCCACCACCACCACCAGCTGCTGCTCAAAATCGCCCTTGGTGAGGTAGTCGAACGCGCCGAGCTTCATGGCCTTCACGCCGTCGGGAATGGTGCCGTAGGCGGTGAGCAGCACCACTTCGGCATCGGGCGCGGCGGCTTTGAAGCGGGGGAGCAGGTCGACGCCGTTGGCATCGGGCAGCTTCACGTCGCTCAGCACGAGCAGGATGTCGGCGGCGTGTTGCTGGAGCAGCTCCAGGCCGCGGCGGGCGTCGGGGGCTTGCAGCACGGTGTAGCCTTCGAGCTCCAGCACCTGGGCCAGCAGCTGGCGCAAGCGCGCTTCGTCGTCGATGATGAGCAGGGTACCGGTGGGCATGGGGTTAAATTAGAACGCAGAATCGAACAGCAATTTGGTTACTAATCAACTAGAGTAGCTTTGTGCCGACCATCTGCCCAGCCGGTGTTTTAATCTTTACAGCTTGAGTAAAATATGATTGCGACGACAATTAGACCATATTCCGAAGCTGAAAAACAGCAACTCATCGCGCAGCTTCCAAGCCGTTACAAGCGGTTTGAGAATTTTGTGATGACATTGATTTTTGCACTGGGTGCTCTGCTACTTCCGTTTTTGATACTTGATAAATACTTTCATTTTAATTCGATTACACAGATTATATTTTGTGTAGTCGCCTTATCTATTTCAGTATTTATTTCTCGAAGAATGACGAAGCATCAGAAAAGAGGAGATGCCATTAAAAGCATTCTTGCAGGTCAAGCTGAAGTCACACACGTGAAAGCTAGTCGTGCCATTGAAAGGAAGGACCCTGAAGATTTTGGAGTTGCTTTCTATCTGGAAGTGCTTGATAATGGTAAGGCAAAGGTTTTATATCTCCAAGGGCAGTATCTAGATGAGATAGAAGAATTGTTTCCAGCTACTGATTTTGAAGTGATTAGAAGACTTGATAATAAGGAAATTATCGAACTTAAAATTATAGGTAATTCATTCAAGCCGGAAAAAGTATTGCCAGCTTTTGATATGGAAGATTGGAGACGTGGCAATGCACCAAACGACGGAGATATTTTAAATTTAAGATTTGAGAATATTACCTAACTCCCCCGAATTTCATTCTTGATGTGCTCGACGAACCGGCCAAATTCGGGTTCGGCTTCGACGTTTTCGTGCCAGGCGAGGCCCATTTCGGCCAGGTTGTATTGGTGCTGGGGGCTGATGGTGGCGCCCGGCACGAGGGCCCCGGCTGCGTCGTGCTCGTAGCCGAGTAGCCAGAGGCGGTCGGCCAGGGCGGTGGTGGTCACGATGTCGTGCGAGACGATGATGACGGTGTTCAGCTCGTCCATGGTCGTGACTTCGACTATTATTCGCTTCATCTCGTCAATCATGGCCACGTCGAGGCCGGAGAAGGGCTCATCGAGCAGGATGAGGTGCTCGGAGCAGAGCAGCTGCTGGGCGATGGCCGCCCGCTGGCG
>JAYSZD010000405.1:0-4153 GCA_043738185.1 Hymenobacter sp.
TGCGGAGCATGGCGGCCTGCTCGTCGGCGCCGGGCGCGTTGTGGCGGTCTTCAAAAACGTCGGCAGGCTGGGGTTTCAGCGTCATAAAGGCGAGAAATGAGGAGGTGGGAAACGGTATTGACGGGTTGATGCTCAGGTTCAGATTCCTAAACAAAGGTAAGACCCAAAAGGTCCGGTGGACTGCGGGCAAAACCGTAATTTTGACGAACATCGGCTCACCTCCTCACCCAGTCCCACCCATGTCTTTTACCATCGGCCTCATCCGCGAAGGCAAAACGCCGCCCGACAAGCGCGTGCCCCTCACGCCCAAGAAGTGCGCGGAAGCGCAGTCGAATTTTGCCGACCTGCGCATTGTCGTGCAAAGCAGCTCCGAGCGCAGCTACAGCGACCAGGAATACCGCGACCTGGGCCTGGAAGTGCGCGACGATATTTCCGATTGCGACGTGCTCATGGGCGTGAAGGAAGTTCCCCTGAGCCAGCTCATTCCCAACAAAACCTATCTGTTTTTTTCGCACACCGTGAAAAAGCAGCCCGCTAATCGCGACCTGCTGCGCGAGGTGCTGAAGAAAAACATCACCCTGATTGACTATGAGCTGCTGACCAACGCCCAGGGCGAACGCATCGTGGCCTTCGGGCGCTACGCTGGCATTGTGGGTGCCTATAATGGCCTGCTCAGCTACGGCCGCAAGCACGGCCTGTTCAACCTCAAGCCGGCCCACGAGTGCCTGGATATGGATGACATGCAGGAGGAGTTTTTCAAAGTTAAAAAGCTGCCGCCCATCAAAATGGCGGTCACGGGTTCGGGGCGCGTGGCGCAGGGGGCGCTGGAGGTGCTCGACCGCATGGGCATTCGCCGGGTGAGCGTGTACGACTACCTGTACCTCACCTTTAAGGAGCCGGTGTACACCCAACTGCGCAGCTCCGACTACAACCGCCGGTGTGATGGCCGGGTGTGGGACACTGCCGATTTCCACGCTAACCCGCAGGAGTACGAGTCCACCTTCGGCCTGTTTCTGCCGGTGACAGACCTGCTCATTGCCTGTGCCTATTGGCACCCGGCCGCGCCCCGGCTCTTCGAAGAAGCCGACACGCAGCGTCCGGATTTTCGCATCAACACCATTGCCGACGTAACCTGCGACGTGGACGGCTCGGTGCCCACCACCAAGCGCTCCAGCACCATTGCCGACCCGGCTTTCGACTATAACCCGCAGACGGGAGAGCTGGAACCAGCTTACGCGCGCTCCGCAAATATTACAGTGATGGCCGTGGACAACCTGCCTTGCGAGCTGCCCCGCAACGCCAGCCGCGACTTCGGTCGGCAGCTGCTGGACAACGTGCTGCCCCACTTGGCGGGTCACGACGACGACGGTGTTATTGCGCGCGCCACCATCGCCAAAAACGGCGCGCTCACTCCGCGCTACCAGTACCTGGCCGACTACGTGGCCGACGCCCACACGGCCCCGGCCGGCTAAGGGCCGTATCTCTAAGCAACCTTCCGCGCTACTCGTATGGAACCCGTCACCCAACTCTCGCAGCTCGACCCCAACGGCAGCTATACCTACGCCGACTATCTTACCTGGAAGTTTGACGAGTTCGTGGAGCTGATAAAGGGCAAGGTATTGCGTCCGATGTCGGTCCCGACCTCTCGACACCAGCAATATTCCACCAATCTGGTTATTGAGATAGGCCGCTTTCTGAAAGGCAAGCCCTGTCGGGTGTATGCTGCGCCCTTTGATGTGCGCTTAATTACGGGCGGAGCCAACGGCGACCAGCAGATAAAGACTGTGGTGCAGCCCGACATCTGCGTGGTGTGCGACCTGTCCAAAATTGATGCCCGCGGCTGCGTGGGCGCGCCCGATTGGATTATTGAAATCCTTTCGCCCGGCAACGCGGGCCACGATACCAAAACCAAATTCGACCTCTACGAGGAAAGCAGCGTGCGCGAATACTGGATAGTGTATCCGGGGATTCGGTCGGTGGTGGTGTACGTGCTCGATGCGGCCGGCCAGTATCAGCTGGCCGCCGAATACGCCGCGCCCGGCCCAATGCCCGTGGCCACACTGCCCGGCCTGGCCGTGGAGTGGGCCGACGTGTTTGACGACGAACCCGAGCAGTAGGCCACCGCGCGGGTGTCCTACTGCTCGGGTTCGTCGTCAAAAAGCAGCTCCGCGCCCCAACCGCAGAGTCGGCTTACAGTCCGCGTAGCACCGGGTATTTGGCTTGTACCAGCATGAACAGCCCATAGGCAACGAGGCCGGCGGCCACGATGCCCAGCACGGCTGGCCCCATGGTGGCCAGAAAGTCGAACGCTTCGTCGGTGCCGCCCACGGCAGATGCGCGCGACTGCTGGCCCGCCCGCACCAGCAGGTAGCCTAGCACCGCCAGTACCACGCCCCGCGCCGTGAACCCAACCTGGCCGGCCCGGTATACGAATTGCTGCTGGCTTGCGGAAAGGCCGCTGGCATTCACATCCTTCTGAAATCTGCCGGAGTATGCCCGGTACACCTGAAAGATGGCAATGCCGACGACCACCACGCCCGCCAGCATCACCAGCCAGTCGCCCCCCGGCCAACCCAGCACCGTAGCGGCCAGGTCTTTCGACGTGTTGCCGCCCTTTTCGGCGCGGCCGTTGAGGGCCAGGCGAGCGGCATATAGGGCCAGGCCGCCATAAAGCAGGCCGCTGGCCGCGTACCAAAGGCGGGTGCCCACGCCCTTGGCGTCCGTGCCCTTGTCCTCCGTGTCGATAATGGCTTGAGTGAAGCGCCACACGATGTAGCCCAGCAAGCCCAGGGCGATGAAACCCAGCAGCACGCTGCCGGCGGGCAGGTCCTGGAGTCGCTGTACGGCCTCCTCACGGCTGGCACGCTCGCCGCGGCCCAAGCCCGTCACGGCCATTAGGGCCAGCACGCCCATCAGCACATACACCAGCCCGATGGCAGCAAAGCCCAGCCGGGCCAGCGTTTTGATACCGGACGAAGGCGAGCGGGGAACGGCGGAGAGTAAGGTATCAGAAGCAGTCATGCGGAAGCGTGAAAAGTGCGGTTGGTATTTCAGTACGTAGTAGCCTTTGGTAAAGGTTGGGATGAAGTTGGTTAAACTAAAAAGACCCTTTCTGAGAACAGAAAGGGTCTTTTTGCAATGAGATAGCAGCGTGTGGATTGGAAGGCGCTGCACCTCATTGGCAATACGGTAGGCTAAAACGTGCGGTTGAACCAGTTTTTGATGTCTTCCACGGCGTGGCCGGTTTTCTCCTGAAGACGGCCGTACCACTCGTCCTGTTTGCCATCCTCGTAGTCGAGGTCATCGTCGGTGAGGTTGCCCCACTTCTGTTTGGCTTCGCCTTTAACCTGATTCCAGTTGCCGCGAGCTTTCAGCTCGGTTTGGTCGTCGATGCCGTTGTTGTTAAGGTCCATGGTGTGAAGAGAAATGTGGAAAGTTAGCCTTTGTACGGCGTGCTTGAGAAATGGTTGAGGGCGGACTAGCAAAGGCGTAACCGCCGTTGCGGTACTGCGGCCGGGTATCAGCCTGGCTACGTTGCAGGCGTTGGAATGCGGTTTGGTCGCCGAATGGCCCGTACTGCTGCTCGTGCAAATCGCGAAGCATTTTCATAGCTTCCCAGGAATTGAGTGCGCTCAAATACCTATTGGTGCCGGGCATTGAAGCCGACCAGTAAGCTCACCCGCATGCCGTCGTTGCCGGGCACCACGGCCAGGTTAATGGGGAAATTCACTCCGTTGGATTGGATGGAAGTGCCTATGGCGAGCACAATGTTGGCGCCGAGTGGCGTCAGATTGGGCCCCACGCCAAACTCCAAGCCCTTGGCGCCGCGTATGCCCAGCAGCCCGCTCACGCTGGGAATGAACTTGCCCTGCTCCAGCCCGCCCACCAGCGGCACAAACTCCACTAGCCCGCTCAGGCCGTTGGGAAGCCGGAACAAGCGCGTCTCGAACTGCCAGCCGAACTGCGTGAGGAAAGGGTTGAGGTCGGTGCCTTTATCCCGCGCTTTGTTCACTACACCATTCGAGAGCACGGTGACGCCCAGGCGCGGCCCGTCGAGGCGAATGGGCTCGTTCAGAATGGCATCGTTTGGGGAGGCGTTGCTGATAACCGGTACCTCGGCCGGGAAGGCTGCCCGCACCGCTGCGGGGGATAG
>JAYSZD010000406.1:0-4150 GCA_043738185.1 Hymenobacter sp.
GCCCGGGCCTCGCTGAGTACCGTGGGCCGCAAGCCCCCGCAGGACCAGCTGCCCAACCCGACCAACGACATTCGGCTGCCGCTCACGCTCACGCTGAACAAGATTATTCTGGCCCGCGCCATCGAAGTCAAAGACATTTTCTACGACTACGACAAGTTCAACATCCGCCCGGATGCCGCCATCCGCCTCGACACGCTGGTGCAAACGCTGATGGACAACCCCAAAATCTCCATCGAGCTGAGCTCGCACACCGACCAGCGCGGCAAGGATGCCTACAACCAGAAGCTCTCGCAGCAGCGTGCCCAGGCAGCCGTGGACTACATCGTGAGCAAGGGCATCGACAAGACCCGTATCACGGCCAAGGGCTACGGCGAGTCGCGGCCCATCATCGCGGCGCCCAAGTCGGAGGCCGAATACCAGCGCAACCGCCGCACCGAGTTTAAAGTGACGCGCGTAGCGAAGTAGGCTTCCCTCTGATTAAAGCAAAAGGCCCTGCAATGCGAATTGCAGGGCCTTTTGCTTTATAATTTCGTCAGACAACCGGGAGTGAATACAGTTCGACACTGATAAGTTCCAAACATGGCATAGGTTTTGAAAATGGCGAAACCAGCGCCCGATATCACCGGGCAATCTGATTTTTCAACGCCATGAAAAAGGCTTTACTTCTTGCTTTGGTGGGCTTATTGGCCGCCATTGCCCCCGCGCTGGCTTATCCGCCGCCCGCGGCCAATGTCAACTTTGCTTCGGAGCGCGGCGTGCCCTTTGGCCTCGTGCTCGATGGCCGTCCCGTAACCAGGGGCGCGGCCCGGCAGGTGCACCTGAACCGGCTGGCGCCCGGCCTGCACTGGGCCGATTTTACCCTGCCCACGGCCTATGGCCGCGTCGTGCGCTTCCGGAGCCGCGTGTGGCTGGAGCCGGGCCTCGAAACCACGTTTGTGCTGGTGGCCCGTCCTGGCCGGCCGCTGGTGTTGCGGCAGGTGGCGGCAGTGGCGCTGTACGGTGCCGGCCGGGGCCACGGAAACCACAACGGCTACTACGGCGGCGGCTACAACAACCGCCCCACGCCCTACAACCAGGACAACGCCAGCAGCTACCCCAACGAGGGCAGCTACGCCGACGAGAACAACAACCCGAACAGCGGCTACGGCACCCAACCCGCTCCAGACCGTGACAACGCGCCAAGCAACGGCGGCTACTATCCCAACCCGGCCGCAAACAGCAGCCGCATCATGACGCCGCAAGATGTGGATGCCTTGATTAAAGCCGTGCAGCAACGGTCCTTTGAGGCCAGCAAGCTGAGCATTGCTAAAGAAGCGCTGGCCCAAAGCAGCATTGAGGCTGATGATTTGAAGCGCCTGCTGCGGAGCCTGGAATTTGAGGCGTCGCGGGTGGAGCTGGCCAAGTTTGCCTACCCGCGCGTGGCCGACCAGCAAAATTTCTACCGCATCTACGAGGCCTTTCAGTACGACGACAGCATCCGGGAGGTGCAGCAAGCCGTGCGCGCCGGGCAGTAGTCAGGCCAAAAACCAACGCCAAAGAGGCCGCTGTGATATGCACAGCGGCCTCTTTGGCGTTGAGTCTGAGTTGTTGGAAACCGGCTGGCGAAGCAGCTGTTTGGCTAGCGCAGGCGGTCGGCGCTACGCACCAGCTGCTCGTCGCGGCGGATGAAGCGGTTGGCCAGCAGGTTGAGCAGCAGGGCCAGGGTGGGCAGGTAGAAACCAGCCAGGAACTGGCCTTCGAGCTTGATGTTGAGGGCCTGCTCGCCGAGGTTGGAGAAGTAGAACGAGGCGCCGAGCGTAGCCGTGATGAGCAGCAGGTTGACCGAGCCCAGCAGGAGCTGCCGGCCGCGGTTGCGGAACTGAAAAATCTCGAAGGCCGCCACTGCCGCCGAAGCGCCTGCCAGCAAGCCAATGAGCCACACCGGGCCCGTGGGCCCGGCAAAGCCCGGCCCGACAGCCGTGAAACCGAAGGCCGTGAGGGTGAGCTCCTGGCCCGTAAGACCGTCGGCTTTGTGCCACAGCGGCAGGGCTAACACGCTGAGCATGGCCAGGGCCAGCAACAGCAAAAACACGCTTTGGATTCTTTGTATCATCTTTGTTGTAAGTGTAGAACGTGGTCCGGGCTTAATCCGGGGCCACAAATTTAGTCCCATCCGGCGCTTGCGCCGCAATTAGATACGTCGAATGCCTAATGCTTATATCGTGGACGCGGTGCGTACCCCGATTGGAAAATTTGCCGGCGCGCTCAGCAGCGTCCGCCCCGATGATTTGGCCGCTCACGTCCTGCGGGAGCTCATGCGCCGCAATCCATCCGTTGATAAAAACGCCATTGAGGACGTGATTATGGGCGCCGCCAACCAGGCCGGCGAGGACAACCGCAACGTGGCCCGCATGGCCGCGCTGCTGGCCGGCCTGCCCGTCACGGTGCCCGGCAACACCGTGAACCGCCTCTGCGCCTCCGGCCTGCAAAGCATCATGGACGCGGCCCGGGCCATTAAGTGCGGCGAGGGCGACGTGTACCTGGCCGGCGGCACCGAGAGCATGACCCGCGCGCCGTTCGTGATGGCCAAGTCGGAATCGGCCTTCGGGCGCGAGCTCACGGCCCACGACACCACGCTGGGCTGGCGCTTCGTCAACCCCCGCCTCAGCAAGCTGCACCACCCCTTTGCCATGGGCGAAACGGCCGAGAACGTGGCCCGGCAGTACCACGTCACCCGCGAAGAGCAGGACGCCTTTGCCTTCGAGAGCCAGCGCAAGTATGCCCGCGCCCTGGAGAAAGGCCGGTTTCGCAAGGAAATCGTGCCCGTCTTCATTCCCAACCCCAAGGGCGACACGGCCTTGTTTGACGCCGACGAGCAGCCCCGCTTTTCCTCCATGGAGAAGCTGGCCACCATCCGGCCCGCCTTCCAGCCCGAGGGCGGCACCGTGACGGCCGGCAACTCGGCGGGCATCAACGACGGCGCCGCCGCCGTGCTGCTGGTGAGCGACGACGGGCTGAAGCGCTACAACCTCAAGCCCCTGGCGCGGGTGGTGGCCTCGGCCGTGGTCGGCCTCGACCCCGCCGTGATGGGCCTGGGGCCCATTGCGGCCACCCACAAAGTGCTGCAGCGCGCCGGCCTCACCCTGGCCGACATCGACCTCATTGAGCTCAATGAAGCCTTCGCCGCCCAAAGCATTGTGTGCGTGCGCGAGCTGGGCCTCGACATGGCCAAGGTGAACGTGAACGGCGGCTCCATTGCCATGGGCCACCCGCTGGGCAGCGCGGGCGCCCGCATCACGGCCACGCTGCTGCACGAGATGCACCGCCGGGGCGAAGGCATGCGCTACGGCCTGGCCGTGATGTGCGTGGGCGTGGGCCAGGGTGCGGCCGTGATTTACGAGAAGCTGTAGGCCGGACGCAGTCGCGCTACGCTGCCCCCACAAAAAAAGGCCGCCCCGACGCATCGGGGCGGCCTTTTTGGCAGGTGGGGCCGGGGCCGGGGGCTAGGCCGGCAGCGTGTTCTTGTAGGTGGTCAGCGCGGTTTTGTCTTCGGTGATGGCGGCCACGCGGCCGGTGGTTTCCTTCAGCTCGGAGGCGCGGACGGCGGCCGGCACCCCGCCCAGGCCGCGTTGCAGGGCGATGATTTCTTCGCGGCGGTCGTTGCGCTTGCGGCGCTGGTTGGTGCGCTCGGTATGGCGGTCGGTGCCGGCCGTCATGCCGGCCAGCTGCGCGTCGTCGTTGGCGATGTCGGCCACGAGGCCGTCGAGCTCCTGCTGGTAGGCGGTGGCCCGCTGGCTGGCCACGCTGGCCGAGTAGGTGCTGTCGGTGAGCTGCTTGTTGAGCACGAGCAGCCGGGAGGCGTACTCGGCGTCGAGCTGGTCGGCCTGGGCGCGGGTTTTGATGAAGGGAGCGAAATTGATGGCAGGCATAAATAGAAAAAGAAGGAAGTGAGGCACGCGCCGGAGCACGTTGCCCTGACCGGCTCAAATGTATAAGATTGAATCTATACTTCACTGCCCAACTACTTAAGAATTAATGTTACGCGGTAGTTGCTGGCGCGGGTTGCTGGCGCGGGCTGCTGGCGCGGCGTTGCTGGCGCGTGCCGACTGGGTTCGAGCCTGTGGCTCGGACAGGAACGACTGGCGTCCGCATTTGTCACCGACCCCCTTCC
>JAYSZD010000407.1:0-4149 GCA_043738185.1 Hymenobacter sp.
CTGGGAAGCCGCCGCCGAGGCCAGCCCCGAAACCTACGCGGACTACTCCGACGCCAACCTCAAGCACTACCACGCCGCCCTGCTGGATTGGAGCAACGGCGACCGCAAGAAAAAATACGACTGGCTCGCCACGATTCGCAACTCCATGCGCCGCGACCTGACCAACAGCAAGCTCATCACCTACGGCAAATCTTCTTCCTCGCATGCAAACGGCTCTTCAACCTTCCACCGGCAGCAGCCGGGCCAAAAACCTTCCGATGAGGGAACCGCTCTCGCTGGGGCTCTTGCTAGCCGGCGATGGCACCAGCGAAACGGTAGCGCTGGCAATCCTTGACCGGCAACGGGGCCTGACCCCCGCGCTGGCGATGCAGAGCCCGCAAATCAGCGGCTTGATAAAGGACGAGGCCGGTGCCATCGCCACGGCCAAAGCCCTAAGCAATGCGCTGCTCTACACCGCGCATCAATTCAATGTGGTTCGGAACATGGCCACGCTGCAAATGGGCATCCTTGCCGATGAGCTGCTCGAATTGTATTGGAGCTGGCGCTTCGATGAGTTCCTCTACATGCTCAAAGAGGGCGTGCGCCAAACCTGGGGCCAGACCTACGACCGGCTTGACTCGCCCACCGTGCACGGGTGGTGCCTGAAGTACGCCGAGGTGCGCGAGTCCCTTGTCGAGCGCGAGGCAGCCCGAAAAGCCGAGGCCTTTCGCAAGGAAGAGCGCGCCACGAAGACGGTTAGCGGGCTGGCGCAAAACCCCGATTACGCCGATGTACGGGCGCAATTGGTAGCCCTGAACGATGAGCAGCTCAACAGCACCTGGCGGCACTACCAAACGCTGGCCGGCGAAGACAACGAATTCATCGCGGCCGTCGCCACGGAGGTGGTGAACGAGCGCAAGCGGGATTTCTACCTGGGGCACATTCACGCCAGCCTGCCCAAGCCGCCCACGCCCGAAGAAACCGTTCGCTGGAACGAAGCCGACTACAAAGCTCAAAAGCTGGCCTGGCTGAATGCCGGTGGCACCAAGGGCGAAGCCGCCCGCGAAGCCCAGCGCGCCAAAGAGGAAGCCGAAGCTGACGCGCTGGTGACCGGGGCCGAAGTGGTCGACCCGACCGCCGGCCCGTTTCCGCCGGCTTGCCCCAGGTGCGGCCAACGCCGCGACCACTGCCTTTGCCTGCTCAGTCAGCGTCAAGAGCCTGCTTTCTAGTTCCTCATGCCGCATGCTACCCCCCCCCCCCGTTTTTTTGCAAAACGCCCGGCTGCGGCCGTCCGGCGTACCGCGGTCGCCGCGAGTGCAACCCCTGCCGGATGGCACGCGAGAAAGCCCGCGATTTGGTCGCCTGGGCCTATCGCAAGCTGAAGAGCAACGCTAAGCACCGCGGATGCTTTTTCGACCTCACCCTCGAAGAATTTCAGGTCTTCTGCTACGAGACGCAGATTCTTCACGGCCGCGGCCGCACCTCGCAGAGCTACCACGTCGATAGGGTTATCGATGCCAGGGGCTACACGGCTGGCAACCTGCAAAAGCTCACCAACGCCGAGAACCTCGCCAAAGAAATGCAGCGCCGCAAGCTTGTCGCCTATGTGCACCCGACATCAGAGTATGAGCGCGGCAGTATAAAAATGATTGATACCTCACCCAGCGGCCCCGTCATGGGCTGCCCATTTTAACACTCTCAGATGACTAAAAAAGAACGACTCCGGAAAAAAAAATTCGCGCTGTTGCTGCGCAAATTCAGCGATAAGCTCCTGAAAAAGCTGCTCGCGAATGAAAGAAAATATCGCTTCGGCGACGGTTGGCGCTCGCCTAATTGGCGCGCTCAGCTTCAGGCTGGCTTGCTAAGCCACGTCGCAAAGGGCGACCCGCGCGACGTGGCCATTTACGCGCTGTTCGCTGACTTTCACGGCTGGCCTACCGCCGAGCCCGCTGCGCCAGCTAAGGTCAACATCACGCCTTACCGCGAGCTAAAAGACAACTATGTTGGCGCGCCTGGCTCTGCTGAGCGCACCGAGTTCGACGAGGATGTTGCGAAGGAATTGGGCATAGAATCCCGCCTAGAGAAGCGCTACGGTAAGCCGAACGGCAAAAGAGATTGGTGCGCCGAAAGCCGGGAATACGAGCGCGGTGAGTAATGAGCCAGTTCGTCACCATCATCGAAACGGCAGACGGCCCGATACGCTGCCACCTGAGCATGCTGCCGCCCCGTCGGGTGGTCCCTGCGGAAGAGCGCCACAAATGGAGCCGCATCCCCAAGCGCGGCGAAACGGCCCGCTGTCTGAAGTGCGGTACTGTGAAGTGCTACCGCCTCAATTACGAAACCGTCTACCGCCTCGCGGGCTCAACCGAAGTGTTGGAAGAGCGACCCAGCTGCTTCGGCCCACAAGCCACAAGCGCCGCGTAGCTCATTTCCTCTGTATGAATTGGAACCCCGACAGCCGGCTCACTACCGCCCAATTGAAAGCCGAGCTGGCCAAAGCCCCGAAGAAAGGCAGCTCGCCCACCTCGTCACTGACGCGCGCCGCGCTGGCCACCCTGCATGTGAACGGCTTCACCGCCTGGCGCCAGAACAACGGCGGGGTCTACGATGCCAAGCTCGGCAAGCACCGGGCCGGCTCGGCGAAGAAGGGCATCAGCGACATCATCGGCTATCACGAAACGTCCGGCCGCTTCGCCGTGGTCGAAATCAAAACCGGCAAAGACAAGCTCAGCGAAGAGCAGGAAGCTTTTCTAGCTGGTGTAGGCAAAGCAGGCGGCTTCGCTTGCGAGTGCCGCGATACGATTGACAACCTACAACGCGAGCTAAAGGCCTGGCTCACCCAGCTCCCCAAATGAAGCCCGCCGCCGTTCCTGCTCCGCTCCTTATCTGCTGGCGCTGCCTCGCCGAGTCAACGCCAATGCTGCTGCCCGGTGTGCGCCGGATGAAGTGCCCCACCTGCCGCGCGCTGCTTCGCTAACCCTTCCACCTCTTCCCCTTCTGCGTCATGACCCCCGCTGCGACGTTGCCCCGCTCTTACGTTCACCATTCCGTTAAAACAGTCAACTATTTGAGGAAAAACTACCCGAATTGTACAATGAAGCAGATGGCCACTGACCTGGGCATCGAAGTCGCGAAATTGAAGGCTCTTGCCCGTCGGGAGGGCCTTGAAAAAAGAAAGTCACTTTTCTAGCCACGGCGCTAGGCAAGGGCGCAATATTCGTATTGTGCTAAACTATACCGTAGAAGAAAGGGAATTGCAGGCAACCGAATGCCTCCGCGTTGGCGCTGCCGAGCGGGGGCTTTTGCTTGCCCTGGCCACGAAGCTCGCCGGCTCCGCCGAAGCAGGCCACGACCTGTACACCGAGAGCTTGCTCGACTGCCACGACGCCATTCAGCGCAAGGGCTTCACGGGCTCGAATTACAAGTTCTACATCCTGCAAGCCATCAAGTGGGGCAACGTGGAACGCCAGCGTCGGGAGGTTCGCTTTACCGAGCTGCCGAACATGGAGCGTCAGCGTCGGGAGGATATTGCTGTAGTTGATTTCGATGTGCCCACTATCGACCGCCGCACCTGCGAGGGCTACGGCTATGCTTCCGGACTCACCACGTCGGCACCGGCTGAAGACGGCATCGATACGCTCGCTGCCGAAGTAGAGCGCGAGTTAACGGGCACCTACTCGCCCGCGCTGGTGAATGCCTTCAAGCTGCATGTAGCGGGCAGCACCTACCGCGAGATTCAAACCGTCATGGGCCCCGGGCATGAGTTCAGCTGGGTCCGTCGGAAGATTGTCAAGATGAAGGAAGCGCTACGCGAAACCTTCGGACAGGCGTGGTCCAACCTTGATGCTGCCGAGTAATATGAGCCCGCAGCAACTCAAATTCGCTCAGGCCTACGCACTGTGCCTGAACGGCACGCAAGCCGCACTGAAGGCAGGATACAGCAAGAAAACAGCCCGCTTTCAGGCAAGCCGGCTGTTAACATCTGTTAACATCCAAGCCGAAATCAAAAGCCTGCTGTCTCACTCTGGGCTATCGGCTGAAGAGATAGCTGCGCGCTGGGACAGAATCGCAACCGTAGACCTCTCTGACTTCTACACGAAGCAGCTGGTTGAGTATCGCCCACGCATCGAAAAGAAGCTTTCTGCTATTGTAGAAGAGACCCGCCGCGAA
>JAYSZD010000408.1:0-1710 GCA_043738185.1 Hymenobacter sp.
TCCGAACTGCTCTCGCGCACCCACCCCACTACCTGGGACGTACTTATTGCCCTGTTTGGCGGGGCGGCCGGGGCCGTGGGCCTCACCCGGCGTGAGCACGGCAACGTTATTCCCGGCGTGGCCATTGCCACCGCGCTGATGCCGCCGCTGTGCACGGCCGGCTACGGGCTGGCCACTATGCAATGGGCTTACTTTGGGGGCGCGCTGTATTTGTTTTCGATTAACTGCGTGTTTATCAGCATTGCTACGTTTCTGGTTATTCGCATCCTCCCGATTCCCCAACACGAATTCGCGACACTGAGCGGAGCCCGGCGCGTGCGCGCTACCATTTGGGCGCTGGCCCTGCTCACGGCCGCGCCTAGCGTGTACCTGGCCGTGGGCATTGTGCGCGACGGCACCTACACGCACAATGCCCAGCGATTTATCGACGAACAGCTAAACACGCCAGGCACCTACGTCGTCACCTCCCGCATCGGGCCCACCGACCGCACCCTCAACGTGCTGCTGGCCGGCCAGCGGCTTAGCGCAACGCAGCTGCGAGCCGCCCGCGCCCGGCTGCCCCGCTACCGCCTGGAAAACGTGCAGCTAACCGTGCGCCAAGGCTTGGCCCGCGTCGACTCGGCCGACGCTAACGCCTTGCGCGTAAGCTTGCTGGAGGACGTGCGCAGCCGTCAGGAGCAAACTCAGGTAAGCTACGAGGGCCGTCTGATGCGGCTTCAGCAGCGGGTGGCCCTCGTCGACAGCCTTGCCGCGCACCGGCTGCCCCCGGCCTCCACGCTACTGCGTGAGGTGCAGGCCGAGCACCCGGCCGTGCGCCAGCTGGGCCTGAGCCGCCTCGTGCGGCCCGCCGCCGACTCGCTGCGGGCAGATACCACGGTGGTGGTAGCCCTGCACGTACGTCAGGCCCTGCCCGCCGCCGAGCAGCAGCGCTTGGCCAACTGGCTCCGGGTGCGGGCCGGGGGCCGCTACCCGGTCCGACTGTTCGTAACCCCCGATGCCCTACCGCGCCCCGTCCGGCCGTGAGGCCAAGACCCCGGCATAAGCCCGACCCTGTTGGCTCTTAGCAACCAAAATTTACTCTCGCCGTTTATTTCAGGAATGGATAGCTTGGCGCAAACCTCACCCATAGTATCCCCTTCGCAATGAATTCTATTATCTCCCTTACACGTGTTGTTACCATTGGATTGGTACTCAGCGGCTGCTCACTGATGCGTTCGGCCAGCGACGACGTGAATTCCTCTAACCCTGCCGTGGCTTTACAGGCCCAAAAGATTGTGAGCCTGCAACAGCAGGTTGATGCGCAGAAAAAAATAGTGGAAGACCAAAAGAGCCTGACCGACAACGAAAAGAAGAAGCTTGACGGCCTGACCCAGCAGCTCGATGGTGCCAAACAAAACCTGAAAGGCATTAAAACCCAGGCCAAAGCGCAGTAGCGGCCGAGCTCCAAAGGCAGCGCGTGGCCTTGGCTGACCGGCCCTAATTTCTGAATACTCAACCCGCTTAATTACCTGAACACTATGCTCACGTTTCCTTCCACTGCGACCTGGCTGCTAGGCTGCGGCCTGGCCCTGAGCGGCTGCCAATCGGGCACCGAATCCCCCGTGGCCACCGACCTGAACTCGGCCAACCCGGCCGTGGCCGAACAGGCCCGCAAAGTTCAGGAATTAACCACTCAGATAGAGCGCCAGAAAGCGGTTATCAAAACCGAAG
>JAYSZD010000409.1:0-4145 GCA_043738185.1 Hymenobacter sp.
GACCTGCGTGCCCACGTCTACGGCATGGCCCAGCAGCGGCTGGCCGCGCACGTGCCCGCCCACCAGCCCTTGCCCGCGGCCGAGGCCAGCCGCCGCCAGCGCCTGCTGGCCCAGTTCAACCAGCTCGGCACCGATTGCCAGCAGGTGCTGACCTACTTTTACTTTCGAGCCTATAATTTCGAGAAGGTGGGCGGCAAAATGGGTTTTCCCAACGCCACCGTGGCCCGCCGCCAAAAAGGAATCTGTCTGCGCAAACTTTACGAGCTGTTGAAATGAGTCCCCTGACTCCCTCTACCGACCTGCGGCCCTACTTCGACGAGCTGGAACGCTTTGCCGACGGCCAGATGTCGCTGGCCGAGCAGGAAGCTTTCGAGCTGCGACTGGAAGACGAAGAGCCCTTAGCCGACGCCTATGCCGCCTATGAGCAGCTAACCGCCGACCTACGCTGGGCGGCAGGGCACGACACCCTGCGCCTGCGCCTGCAAGCCCTCGACGAACGCATGAACGAGCGCGGCCAAGCCCTGGCCAAAACCAAACTCCTGGAAAAAGTCCGGCAACGGCGCTGGATGATTTTAGGGAGTTTGGGTGTGTTTTTACTACTAGGTGCGACCGTGGCGGCTTGGTACTTCAGCCGCCCCAATACCGCCGTCATCGCCCGCGACTGGGAAGACTACTACCAGCCCGACCCCGGCCCGGCCGTGACAGCCAGCTTGTTGCACAGCCGCCCGCTGCTTAGCGAGGCGCTCGACCAGTACCAGGCGGGCCACTACCCGGCGGCGCTGCACTCGCTCGGCCGCGTATCATCTGCGAAAGTGGAGGCCGATACCTTGCTGTATTTGCGCGGGCTCATTCTGCTGCGGCAGGACCAGGGCAATGCCGCCCAGTTGTACCTCCGGCGTGTGGGCGAACAGGATAGCACTACCGAACTCGCCCGCCGGGCCCGCTACCACCTGGGCATGGCTCATTGGCAGGCCAAGGAAACGCGCGAAGCCTTGGTGCAGTTGCGGACAGTGGCTGCTGATTCTTTGAATCCCTACCGGGCCTTGGCCCGACGGGCCATTGCGTCTGGCGCGCTTGAGGAATAGGCGCTTTGGCGCAACAGGCAGCAGTTACGACCTGAAATCAAACGCGCCGCTAGCGCTTGCCAATAGCGTAGCCCGGCTCCCGGTTGGCCACCGTGGTCAACTCCCAGGTATCGAGGTTGAGAGCCGTGAGGTGGGCCAGCTCGGGGTTGTGGCGATACACGCAGCCGGTATCGAGGCCCAGGGCGCCGGGGCGGGTGGCGGCCCTGGCGCGCACCTGCGTCATGGGCGTGGGCACGTGGCCGTGCAACAGGCGCCGGCCGCCAAGCCGCGACGCATCGAAGACGAATTTCTTAGTATTGAGCATGGCGTGGTGGTCGCGGCGCATTTCGGAAGCGGGCAGCGCGAAGTCATAGCCGGCGTGCACGAGCACAAAATCTGGCAGCTCAATCTCATAAGGCAACGCCGCCAGCCAATCCAGATAGCGCGGCGGAATATCGGACAGGCGGTGCACGCCGAAGCTGCGCAGCGTGGGCAGCCGGCCGCGGGGCCCGAGCCAGTCCCAGCGCCAGCGGTGGCGGGCGGCGTCGAGCAGGGACTGGTCGTGGTTGCCGCGCAGGCAGTGCACCTGGTAGCCGGTGGCTTGCAGATGCATGAGGTAGTCGAGCACACCGCAGCTGTCGGGGCCCTTATTCACGTAGTCGCCCAGCAAGTACAGCGCATCGGCGGTGGTCAGCTGCAGCGCCTCTTCCACGAGGTAGCGGAAGGTGTGCAGGCAGCCATGCAGGTCAGTGGTAGCGAAGCGGCGCACGGCGATAAGGCCTTAGGGTTTGAGAAAAAGGAAAGTCACGCCGAGCTGGGCCGGGCGTGACTTTCGTTCAATTCATAAGCGCAGACGGTGGGCTAGTGCCCGCCGCCATAGGCCAGTTTGTCAATCTCGGGCTTGTCGAGGTTGCGGTTCGGGTTGAGAATACCCGCATCAAGGGCGGCCTGCTCCAGGCGCGCCTGGGTTTCGGCGTCCTGCTCGTTCACGGGCAAACCGCCGGTGCCTTTGGGCAAGTCCTCGCTGGTAGGGGCACCTTTGTTTTCGCTGGATTGCTGGTTGCTGTTATCAGACGACATAATAGAGAAGTGAAAATGTGGAAAGAAAGGACTGGTTTTTTGCTACGATAGCCAGGGGTAGCCCAGCGGCCGGCTACTGGTCGATGGCCGTGTCTTTAGCGTTGGGGTCGTTCAACTCGGCATTGGTATCGGTGCCGGTAATGGGCTCTATGGGACGGGGCTCCATCTGGCCCATGCCCACGCGCGAGTTGGGGTTGCGCATTTCGTCGAGGCCGGGGCGGCGGTCGTGCGCGTCGAGCTCATCTACCGGGCCCACGGGGCGCAGGGCGGCGGCATCGTCTTCGTCGTCAGCGCTATCCTGGTTGGGACCATTGGGGCGGCCTTCGTCCGAAGTACGCATGTTGTCTTTGGGGTGGCCCACCTGGTCGGCGTCGGCGTTCACGCTCACGGCCGTGATGCCGTCCTCGCTGTCGGTGCCATAGCCCTCCTTGCCGTCGCGGTTGCCAAAGCCGCCACGGGCCGCCTCGTTCTTGGGTGGGTCGGCGTTGGGAATGTGGTGGCCGGCCTCCATTTCTTCATTGGTGGTGTCATCGTTGATGACGCGAATGGGGCGGTTGTTGGGGTCGGTGGCCATATTTTTAGCGAGAAAGTTGATGTTGCGCGTAGGACTAAGGTGTACTTTAGTTTAGCCGTTTAGGTTGTGTACTGAGCCCGGCCTGCAACTTCCCTCATCATCCCAACTCCCTTCCTGCTTATGTGGACCGAAATCGACAACAGCCTCCGCCGCCACTTCCGCTTCGCGGATTTCAAAACCGCTTTCGCCTTTCTCACCGAAGTGGCCGCCGAGGCCGAGCGGCTCGACCACCACCCGTGGTTTAGCAACGAATACAATGCGGTAGAATTTCGCCTCAGCACCCACGACGCCGGCAACGCCGTGACCAAGCGCGACCACCAGCTCGCCGCTGCCATCGACGCCGTGGCGGCGCGGCACGCCCCGGAATCCGCATAACGCAGCCCCTACCTTTGCGCCATGCCCAATACGGTCCTTTACCTCGTGCCCACGCCCATCGGCAATCTGGAAGACATTACCCTGCGGGCCATCCGCATACTGGGCGAAGTGGGCACGGTGCTCTGCGAAGACACCCGCACGAGTGGCCGCCTCATGCAACATTTGGGCATCAAAAAGCCGCTCCTCTCCTACCATCTGCACAACGAGCACCAGCAGGTGCCGCGCCTGCTGGAACGCCTGGCCAAGGGCGAAACCATGGCCCTGATATCGGATGCCGGCACGCCCGGAATCTCCGACCCCGGGTTTCTGTTGGTGCGCGAGTGCTTGGCGCAGGGCCTGGGCGTGGAGTGCCTGCCGGGGCCCACGGCGTTTGTGCCCGCACTGCTAAAGTCCGGTTTTGGGGCCGAGCGGTTCACGTTTGAAGGCTTTTTGCCAGTGAAGAAAGGCCGGCAGACCCGTTTGAAAGAGCTGGCCTCGGAAACCCGAACCATGATTTTTTACGAGTCGCCGCACCGCATCGTGAAGACGCTGGGCCAGCTGGCCGAGGTGCTGGGCCCGGAGCGGCCGGCCTCCGTGAGCCGCGAATTGACCAAGCTATTTGAAGAAACCGTAACCGGGACGCTGGCCAGCCTGGAGGCTGATTTTGCCGCCCGTCCCACTATCAAAGGAGAAATTGTCGTTGTCGTCGAAGGAAACCTTACCCCGCCCCCTCGCGAGCCCCGCCCCGGCCGCGCAGACCGCTACCGCCGCGACAACGACGACGATGTCGACGGCGAAGACTAGCCTGCCGCGGCCGGCGGTGCTGGCCGTGCTGGGCGCCCTACTGCTCTGGGGCGGCTGGGCGCCGCACCCCACGGCCTGGCTGGTGCCGCTGCTGTTCATCGGCTGGGTGCCCTACCTGCTGCTCGAACGCCAGCTCACGCGGCAGGGCGCCCGTAAGCGGCGGGTATTTGCCTATACCTACCTGTTCTTGGTGCTATGGAATGCCCTCACTACCTGGTGGGTAAGCTACGCGGAACTTACGGCCGGCATTGCCGCTGTGGTGCTCAACG
>JAYSZD010000410.1:0-1709 GCA_043738185.1 Hymenobacter sp.
GGCGCTCAGCTCACCCTCACCAACCCAGAAGATGCCGCCCTGAAGTGGACCACCATGGAACAGGAGCCCGGCATCTATCTGGTGGAAGGGCAGTTTCCAGCCAACAAAACCTATAGCTTCACGGCCAACATCGTAGCCGGCGGGCGGGCCGACCTCATGTTGCTCGAAGGTATTGAGGTGGGCGAAAAGCTGCCCGTGGCAGCAGTTCCGGCCGGGACGGCGCCCGGCCCTTTCTCATCCTGGAAAACCGTGCTGGCTTTGGTAGGCGCCTTTGCGCTCGGCATAGCCCTCACGGCGTGGCTGATGCGGCGCCGACGGCCAGCGTTACCTGTTTCCACTTCCCCTTCTTCAGCTTATGAAAAGCACGCATAAAATAGGGGCCGCCATGGCTGCTGCCGGGCTGGTACTCACGGTACTGCTGCCCCCGCCCGGCCTGGTGCAGGCGCACGGCGGCGAAGACCACGGCGGCGAAGCCAAAGCCAGCACCGGCGTGGCGCTCACCGACGAGGTGCTGCTGCCCAAGGAGAGCCAGTTTCTGTTTGAGGTGCGTACCCGCCTGGCCAGCTACTCCACTACCTACAGCCGGGCTACGCTCTTCGGCAACGTGGCGGCGGCGGCGGGCGGCGAAGGACGCGTGGTGGTGCCCCAAACGGGCCGGGTTGTGAATTTGGCGGCAAAGGTGGGCCAGCAGGTGCGGGCTGGCCAGACCCTGGCCGTCATCGAGCAAACCCTGGATGCTACCCAGCAAATCGGCCTCAGCACGGAGCGCGCCAACGCCCAGGCCGAATTGCGCGCCGCCCAGCAGGATTACGCCCGCCTGCAAACCATTGCCGACATCGCCGCCCGCAAGGACGTGGTGGCCGCCGAGCTGCGCCTGCGCCAGGCCCGGCAAAATGCCGGCATTCAGAACGGACAGGCCGGCCAGCGCCGGGTCAGCATCACCTCGCCCATCGGCGGCACGGTGGACGTGTTCAACCTGGCCGTGGGCCAGCAGGTGAACCAGGGCGACGAGCTGTTTCGGGTCATCAATCCCGGCAAGCTGCGCGTGGAGGCCCAGGTTTTTGCTCAGGATTTGGCGAAAATCACACCTGGCGCGCAGTTTCGGGTCGAAGGCTTGCAGGGGCAAGCGGGCGTGCCGGCCCGCCTCATGGTGTTCAGCAACGTGGTGAACCCCGTGAACCAGGCCCGCCAGCTGATTCTGGAGCTGGACGCCAGCGCGGGCAGCCCCTACCGCCCCGGCCAGGCCGTGAACGTGCAGGTGCTGGGCCAGAGCAACGGCGGCCAGAAGCAACTGGTGGTACCTACGTCGGCTGTCACGGACCTCAACGGCAAGCCCGTGGTATTTGTGCATACCGCGCCCGAGCGGTTCCGGATTCGCTACGTGCAGCCCGGCTCCAACAACGGCCAGCAAACCGTGCTGCTGCAGGGCGACGTGCAGGAAAACGACCGGGTGGTGACGGCCGGTACCTACCAGCTCAAATCCATCTACCTCAATCAGTAGCTTTTATGAGCTATTAGCGGATAGCTGTTAGCCTTTAGCTTTTTTTGAACGAGAGCTAATGGCTAAGGGCAGAATCAAGGCCCCCGCTAGTAGCTAACAGCTTGCAAACCCATGCTTGATAAAATCATTCGCTTTGCCCTGCAAAACCGCCTGCTGATGCTGGCTTTTGCCGTGGGCCTGCTGGTGGCCGGCTCGTTCACGGCCCAGC
>JAYSZD010000411.1:0-4142 GCA_043738185.1 Hymenobacter sp.
AGCAGAATGTGGAACATGATGGCCCCGATGGAAATCTCCCGGTTGAGCACGAGGTAGGCCGTGAGGACGATGATGACGGTCACGCCAATCTGCTCCACGAAGGTTTTGACACCGTCGTAGCGGAAGTTGGTTTTGCGCGTCACCAGCTGCGCGTTCACCAGCTTTTGCTGGGTGTTGTTCTGCTTGTTGTCCTCGTATTGCTCGCGCACGAAGCTTTTGATGACGACGATGGAATCGATGATGCTCACGATGCCGTGGCTTTTTTCCTCGCGCAGGCCGCGCAGGCCGCGCCGTACGCCTTGCAGGCGGTCGGCCTGCCGAAAGCTCAGCCAGAAGTACACCGGCAGCACGGCCAGCGCCACCAGCCCCACCCACACGTTGGCCACAAACATAACCACCAGCGCCACCAGGGCATTGGCAAACAGCGGCAGGATGTCGATGAAGAAGTTTTGCACCAGCTTCATGAGGCTCTCCACGCCGCGGTCGATGCGGGTCTGGAGCTTGCCGGTCTGGTTGCCCTCGTTGGAGAAAAAGCCCAGCCCGTAGCTCAGAATCTTGCCCACGGCCGTTTGCGAGAGCGTGCTGGAAATATTGATGCGGATTTTCTCGCCGTAGTATTTCTGCCCGAAGGTGATGAAGGTATTTAGCAGCTCCTTGCCCAACAAAATGGCGCTAATCCAGCCCAGCAGCTCCCAGCCCCCGGCCAGGCCCTGCCCGCGGTCGAGCATGCCTTGCACGGTATCCACGGTGTAGCGCAGCACAAACGGCGTGACCTGGGCCGCCAGCGACCCCACCAGCGTGAGCAGCAGCGTGGCAATAACCAGCGGGCGGTAGGGTCGCACAAACGGCAGCAGGCGTTGAATAATTTGCCAGAGGCTCATCTAATCGGGGGCTGGGTGAGGCCAGTTAGACGAGCGGGGAGGGGAGGGGGTTGTTTTTTGGTAAATACTCGAAAAATCTAGTTGATAAACACTTTAAGACTTCTGGTATATATGAGCTTCAAATTCAAGGTTTGATGTTTTAAGATTCAAATACATCTCGAATTCCACAGCCCATTCAAATTGGAAATCAAATATCACCAATGCTCCTCCCCCGCCTTCCTCAGCTTGGTGCGTATTGAAATAGCTTAACACAAAGCTTTTCCAATTTTGCTTGGTGTCAAGTATGCCAACACCCACGAAAATATTGATAGCATCATCCGGATAGAGCACCCTAAACCAGATGCCCGCTTTTTTACTTTCGATAAATTCCACCGCTCGGACGAAATGAACAGTGAGGTCATCAGGATTAAAAATAGTGTCGTTTTGAATGTCTATCTGAGCAGTTTCACATGAAATCAATTCCCCGATAGAGGAGAGGTCACTGCCGCAAGCCATATAATCTGGATAAAATCGTTCAATAATCTTGGACTGGTAATCAGGAAAGTATTTATGATTAGGCATAGAACGGAGGAAAAGAGCACATTAAAAATTGGGGTACTGAGGCTAAGGCAGCGTCTAGATTTCCTTGCCCTCATTTGGTACAAGTTACGCCGCGCTACTGCGCCTGCCCTAGCAACTCTGCCAACGCGGCGGCTTCCGTTTCGTAAGCTTCGGCTTGCAGGCGCAGGAGGTGGTATTGGGTGGCGTGGCTGGGCTTGAAGCGGCGACCAAATGAGGGCAGCCACCGACGAATGGAGGCGTCCAGGTCCTCCGCTTCCGGCACGGGCGGCAGGAGGGCGGCGGCAGCTTCGAGGTCGGCTAAGATAGAGGGCAGGGCCTGTTGCCAGCGGCTGGCATACACGGCCCGCGCCGTGAGATTGAGGAGGTCGAGGCGCAGGCCCTGGGCTTTGTGCAGGCAGTATTTGCGGCGGTATTCCAGCGGGGCGGCTTCCGGGGCGGGCGCGGTGGCGGGCAGCGGCTCGTGGTCGGGTGGGAGCAGGGGCGGGGCGGGCAGGTGCTTGAGCAGCGGCAGCAGCCGGAAGCGCAGGGCGAGGGTAAGGTCGCGGCGGCCGGCCTCAATGTGGCTGATAATGGCCCGGCCCGAATCCAGGAACAGGGCCAGTTCCTCCTGGCTGAGGCCAAAATAGCGGCGCACGCTACCAATGGGCGTGTCGGTGGAAATACGTCGGCGGGGCATTCGGTCGGGGAAAAGGATGTAGCTCGGACTTACGCACTCAGGCGCTGGCGCGCGGGGCCAACGCGACCAGCCGGTGCAAACGGCAGCGTTCGGAAACGCCAAGCCAGTAAGTCACGCGTCGGAAACGCGCATCGGCGCCTGACTACGTAAGTCCTGGTAGCGTTATTTCAGAAAATTCAAAATAATGCTACAACGGCGTAGCGTTATTTTGAATTTTTTGAAATAACGCTACAAATCTACATTTGCCCGCCGGCCTCTCAGCCGCGCCCAACCTTTATCAGGCACTGAGCCCCGTGCTTATATCAGGCGCTGAGCCCCGTGCTTATCTTCGACGCTTGAATTTCACCTGCTTCTTCGTTGCCATGAACAAACTTGTGCTTCACTCCCTGGCCGGATTCCTGGCCTGCGCAGCTCCTGCCGTGGCTCAGAATGCTGAGAAAATCGACGCTACGGCCCTCGCCAAAATCCGCGAAGAAGGCATGAACCGCTCTAAGGTGATGGAAACTGCCTTCTACCTCACCGACGTGAGCGGCCCGCGCCTCGCCAATTCCGACGGCCTGAAGCGCGCCAACGAATGGGCCCAAAAGCAGCTAACCCAGTACGGCCTGGCGAATGCCAACATCGAAGCCTGGGGCGATTTTGGCCGGGGCTGGGACATTGAGAAGTCCTACGTGGCCATGACGGCGCCCTACTACCACGCCATGGTAGGCGCGCCCAAAGCCTGGACGCCCGGCACGCCCGGCGTCCTGCGCCTGCCCGTGGTGGTGCTGAAAGCCGCCACCACCGAAGCCGACCTCGACCAGTACAAAGGCCAGCTGCGCGGCAAAATCGTGGTGATGAGCGTGCCCAACCCGCCCAAAAATGCCGAGGGACCCGACCTGAAGCGCTATACCGACGACGAGCTGGCAAAAATGGCTGAGCCCGCCGCGCCGCGCCCCGCCGCCAACACCCCCGACCCCGCCGCCGCCCTGGCCACCCGCCGCGCCCAGGCCACCCTGCGCACCAAAACGACCGAGATGCTGCTGAGCGAAGGCGCCGCCGCCGTGCTCAGCGCCCGCGGGGGCATCTACGGCACCTTCAATACCACCAACGGCGCACCCTACGCCACCGATGCCAAGCCGGTGCTGCCCGAAATGGAAATGACCCCCGAGGACCAGCTGCGCCTGATTCGCCTCGTGGAGGCCGGCATTCCGGTGGAAGTGGAGATGGAAACCAAAACCCGTTTCCAGTCCCAGGATTTGAAGGGCTACAACGTGGTGGCCGAAATTCCGGGCACCGACCGCAAGCTGAAAAGCGAGGTGGTGATGCTCGGCGGCCACATCGACTCCTGGCACGCCGCTACCGGCGCCACCGACAACGCCGCCGGCGTGGCCGTGATGATGGAGGCCGTCCGCATTCTCAAAGCTACCGGCCTGAAGCCGCGCCGCACCATCCGCATTGCGCTCTGGGGCGAGGAGGAGCAAGGCCTGCACGGCTCACGCAACTACGTGAAAAATAACTTCGGCGACCCCGCCACCATGAAGCTGCTGCCAGCCCACGAAAAGCTCAGCGCCTATTTCAACCTCGACAACGGCGGCGGCAAAATCCGTGGCATCTACGCCCAGGGCAACAATGCCATCGCGCCAATCTTCGCCGAGTGGCTCAAGCCCCTGGCCGACCTGGGCGCCACCACCGTCACGCTGCGCAACACCGGCAGCACCGACCACATTGCCTTCGACGCCGTGGGCCTGCCCGGCTTCCAGTTTATTCAGGACGGCCTCGACTACTTCCCCCAAACCCACCACACGAACCAGGATACCTACGACCGCCTCATTGCCGACGACCTCAAGCAGGCCTCAGTGGTAGTGGCTTCCTTCGTGTACAACGCCGCCATGTGCGACCAAAAGCTGCCCCGCAAGCCGCTGCCCACGCCCGTTAAGGCTCAATAGCTTCTTTGGTTGTTGGTTACTATTTGTCAGCCATTTGAATAACTGATGTTGCGAAATGGGGCGTAGCGCGAACTTTGTAGTTCGCGCCCCAGCGCC
>JAYSZD010000412.1:0-1706 GCA_043738185.1 Hymenobacter sp.
TTGGAAACGGGGTTTTTGTTTTGCCGGGGGAGCCAGCTGGAATTCCATTCCTGAGTAGTTGGGAGAGCTGTTTTTAACACTTAGGGCTTACGCACCCAGGCGCCTGAGTGCGTAAGTTCTGGTCCTGTACTATCGAGCTTTGGCTCGTTCAAGGCCCGAATAATAATCAGGCAGGGCGTACAATATTAGGCTAGGCACAGTCGTGCGCGCAGCCCGCTCTTGATAAATTGATAAAAGTCATGCGAAAGCCTGATATCGCGCATGCCACTTGTCATTCGCGCTCTGGTTCTTTGCTGTTACTGTTGTCCCTGGCTCAAACTTCGCCTTATGTCGCCTTCGCTGTTGATTCTCACCGATTTCTTCCGGGCCGCCAATAAGGCGCTCGATTACGCCACCAATCTGGCCGGTCCCCTTGGGGCCCGGCTGGTGCTGCTGCACGTGCGCCGCGATTCCATCCTCGACCCGGAGATGTTCACCGGCAAGCTCTCCGCCCTAAGCAACGAAGCCACGGCGCTGGCCCTGAGTCAGGCAGCTGAGGACCTGGCCGTGCCGTTGGTGGTCGAAATTGGCCACGGTCGTGTGGCATTTGCCGTGGCCGATGCCGTGAGCCGGCATCACCCGCTGCTGGTGGTGCTGGGCCGGCCCGACTATTCCGCCACGCCCGACGAACTGGTGCGCACCACTGCCCTCGACATCCTGCGCACCGCGCCCCACCCCATGCTCGTTGTGCCGCATACGCTCACCAGCACGGTGCTGCCTCGGCGCGTGCTGCTGGCCGTCGACGGGGAGGCGTTTACCATCGGACCGCACGCCGGGGCCATGCGTCGGCTAGCGCGCGCGTTGGGCGCGGAGCTTACGGTGCTGCATGTGTCGCCGGATGCCGCTGCCGATGTTGCGGAGGACGAAATACTGGCGTCGGTGCGGCGCACGGGACTGGATATCGATTTGCCGACTCCGATGCGCTTCCGGCACGCGGTAGCAGCCAGTCCGGCCGAAGGAATTCTGCAAGCCGCCCAGGCCGGCGAGGTAGACTTAGTGGTGTTGCTGGCGCGGCCCCGCAGCTTCTGGGGGCAGTTGTTTCACCGCAGTGTGACGGCTGAAGTGCTGCTGCACAGTCCGGTACCCGTGTTGGTGCTGCCTACCCTGGCCTGAAACTAACCGCTGTGTCCTTGTTTGTGCGCTAACCAAATGCCCTACTCATGACCAAGCTCCAGGCAACTCCTGCCGATGCACTGCTTGGTTTATTTTTTATAGGGCTTACGCGCTCAGTAGCTGGCGCGCGTCTCCGACGCGTTGCTCACTGGTTTCGCGTCTCTGACGCGTGAGGCCAACGAGACCAGACGGTGCGAACGACGGCATTTGGAAACGCCAAGTCCGGAAGACATGCGGCAGCGCCTGATTGCGTAAGGCCGGTGGAAATTGCGGTGGCCAGCCTCGTGTCCGGCAAAATGGCGGCGACCACGGTGGCGGTTGCATTTGGACAGCGGTTTGAGCCAGTCATTTAAGCAGCAGCCTGAACTTACTTTGTTTTGGCTCGCCGCTGCTTAAGGCCATCGGCGGTGAAAACCAGTGTGCGGCTGAGGTTGCTTTCGCAGGTCGCGGTTTCGTAGGTGATGGCCGCCGTGCGGACATTAACGAATCTGGCGGCCTGGCATATTTTCCGGCTGGGGTAATGCGCGGTTAGGGTGTGGCGTACACTGGCGGGC